>CAZOOU010000018.1:0-16801 GCA_964581495.1 uncultured Haloferacaceae archaeon | reverse complement strand
GGCTGCAAGCGCGTCATCATCCCGAAAGCCAACGAACAGGACGTGATGATCGAAGACGAGTACAAAGAGATGATCGAGATCATCCCGGTCAGCCACATCAGCGAGGTCCTCGACGTCGCCCTCGAAGGCGAAGGCGAGAAGGACTCGCTTGTCGCCCGCCTCAAATCGATTACCGGCTCGGCACTCCAAGACGGTAGTGTCGCCGGCCCATCCAGTCCAAGCCCACAGTAAGCCATCGGTGTCCGTATGGCTTCGTGGGACGTCTTTCTTTTCGCGCTCGTCGTTCTCGTTGTTGTGCTGCTGGTTTTGACGCATCTCTCGACGCAGCTGCTTCAGCAAGCGGTCGACTCGACGCCGACTGATGAGGCCATGTCGTCGACTGACAAGTCCCTACCGCCGACTCACGATGTCGACCATCCACAGCCAGCGTCGACGCCGGAGTCGGCCAGCGACAACCACCACGCACAGTCGGCGTCGACTGACGCTCCCACCAGCCATATCGAGCAGGAGTCGGTAACGCTGTCGACGCGTGCGCTGTGGGCCAACGTCGTGCTCACTCAGGGGCTGTTTGGACTCCTGTTGGCGGCGATTGCGTGGTACACCGACGTTCCGGCAGCGGCCTTTGGGCTAGTCGTCGAGTCCATCCCGACAGTGACAGTGGCGACCGGCGTCGCGTTCGGCGTCGCGTTCTACGTGCTCAGCGAGCTCTCAGTGCGCGGATTCCAGCGGCTGGGAACCGAGCCACCGACCGAACTCAGAGAGGCACTGGCTGCCGAGACGCCGGGCGGCTGGCTCGTCTTACTGGCCGTCGTGCTGCCGGTGATCGCTATCTTCGAAGAGCTGTTGTTTCGTGGGGCGATGATCGGCGCGCTGAGCGTCGGCTTCGACGGTCCGGTGTGGCTGTTGGCCGTGGTCTCGTCGGTTGCGTTCGGACTCGGCCACAGTGCCCAGGGGCGGGCCGGTATGGTCGTCACTGGCCTGCTCGGGGGTGGACTGGCTGGCGTCTTCATCTGGACCGAGAGCCTGCTCGTGGTGATCGTCGCCCACTACGTGATCAACGCCCTGGAGTTCGTCGTCCACGAACGCGGCTGAGCTCTCAGCCGTGGTAATTTGACCCACGGATTCAAGAACCCCCCTACCGTTGTCGGCCTCATGAGTACGGAAGAGCTGTATGCGGTCGACCCCGATGATATCCCGTTGCTGATCGCCACGGGACTGATCGCGGTCGGCTGTGTGCTGCTTATTTCAGGGTTGGGTGACGGCCATCTGTTGGTGTCGGTGCTGGTCGTCGGCGGGACGATCGCGTTCGTCGTGCTCACGCTCGAACGGATTGAGACAGTCACACGCAGAGTGCTCGGCGGCGCGATCAGTATGGTGCTTGGGAGCACGCTCGTCAGCATCGAGTTCGTGTTGGCGTTCGGCTTTGAGGGACCGATCGGGGCTGCGCTGTTTTTGTTCGGTGCGATCGTTCTGGCACGCCATCTCGACGACTAAGAGCCGTTTTCGCGTCGACGAAGCGCGGCCGCGATGCGTGGTGGCGTCGCACCCTGGCCGTCGCGGACACGGTGATCGGGCAGAAAGATCGGCAGCGGATTCTCACGAAGTGCGTCTCGAACTGCCCCGAGGCTCTCGTCGTCACTCGGATCGAGTCCAGCAACGCGAGCGAGCCGAGAAACGGTGACGGTGCTGCCCGCCGCCACCGAATCGAGGGCTTCGAGGACGGTTCGCTGTTCGGTCGGGACGGTCAACCCGATCTCGGCGTTTTCGACCGCAGCAGGTTCGCCCGCGAGATACTGGTCGATCGCATCGAGCAGTTCGTGGTCTGTCTCAGCATCGTCAGGGATCTCATCGGGGAATGAAACGTTGATCACTCGACCGCTTGCAACACCGAGTTGCACCACACAGTCGAGCGAATCAAACCGCCGCGCGAAAATACCAGCGGATGTCATTACACGGGGTGATGCTGCCAATGCCTTCAAGCGTTCCGTCTCATGGCGCAAGTATTATGAACACATACGTACATTAGTGTACATAGATGAACGACACTGCGGATGAGTTAGCACCAGCAGTCCAGGAGATCTTGTCGTCGGCCGCAGCGCGGTCGGGTGGCGACGAGCGGCTCTCGGTCGACGCCCGGTCGCTTCCCGACGCGTTTGCGGCCGCCGAAGCCGATTCCCGGATCCCGGTTATCGCGGAGGTCAAACCCACGAGCCCGACGACCGAGGGAACGAACACAGCAGACCCAGTCGACCTCGCCGAGGCAATGGTCGACGGTGGCGCGGCCGCCCTCTCAGTGCTGACCGAACCCGACCACTTCGGCGGCTCGGTCGAGAACCTCGAACGCATCCGGGAGGCAGTCGACGTCCCCGTCTTGCGGAAGGATTTCATCCTGCAGGAGGCCCAACTCGATGCCGTCGAAAGTGACGTGATCCTCCTGATCGCGCGGTTCGTTGGCGACGACCTCGAAGCCCTGCTCGCGGCGGCCGAAGATCGTGGCTTTCAGGTGCTCGTTGAGGTCCACACCCAAGCCGAACTCGACGCAGCAGTCGATGCGGGCGCGTCGATAATCGGGATCAACAACCGGGATCTCGGCCGGCTGGACGTCGACCTTGCGACATTCGAGAACCTGGCTCCACGGGCTCCCGACGACGTGACGCTGATCGCAGAAAGCGGCGTCTCAACGGTCGACGATGTTGAGCGTATGCGCGAGGCGGGCGCGGACGGACTGCTGATCGGAACTGCCATCATGGACGGCGATCCACAGACGAACACACAGCGGTTTACAGATTCACAATGAGCACTGACGGCAAATTCGGCGACTACGGCGGACAGTACGTACCCGAGGCACTGATGCCGGCGATCGAGGAGTTAGACGACGCCTACCAGCGGTACGTCATCAATAACGAAGACGGCTTCATGGACGAGTTCCGCCAGCGGCTGGCGGACTTTGGGGGAAGACCCACGCCGCTCCAGCGCGCGGACCGACTCTCCGAGCGGTACGAGCTGGACCTCTACCTCAAACGTGAGGATCTCCTGCATGGTGGGGCGCACAAACTCAACAACGCCCTCGGGCAGGTCTTGCTGGCGAAATACATGGGCAAAGACCGGATCATCGCCGAAACCGGCGCGGGCCAACACGGTACCGCGACCGCAATGGCCGCGGCGCATCTGGATATGCCCTGCACCATTTATATGGGCGAACGCGACATCAACCGCCAGCGACCCAACGTGTTCCGCATGAAGCTCAACGGCTCGGACGTCAAACCCGTCACTGCGGGTCGTGGCACCCTCAAAGAGGCGATTTCCGAGACGATGCGCGACTGGGCCGCCACCGTCGAGTCGACCCACTACGTGATCGGCAGCGTCGTCGGCCCCCACCCATTCCCGGCGATGGTCCGTGATTTCCAGGCGGTGATCTCCGAGGAGGCCCGCGAGCAGGCCCACGACAAGCTGGGTGGGCTGCCCGACAGCGTCATCGCGTGTGCAGGCGGCGGCTCGAACACGATGGGGACGTTTGCCAACTTCGTCGACGACGCCGTCGACCTGTATGCCGTCGAAGCTGGCGGCTCATCGCTCGCGGTCGACGAGGAGACGGGCGTTGCGCCCAACTCGGCGTCGCTGTCGACGGGCGACGAGGGCGTGTTGCACGGGGCGCGCACGAAGTTGCTTCAGGACACTTACGGTCAGATCATGGAGTCCCACAGTATCTCCTCAGGTCTCGACTACGCCGGCGTCGGCCCCGAACTCGCGTATCTGGTCGACACGGATCGCGTCACGCCCGTCACGGTCGACGACGACGCAGCACTCGAAGGCTTCCACCGACTCTCGCAGACAGAGGGAATCATTCCCGCGCTCGAAACAGCCCACGCCTTCGGCTATCTCGAAGAGAACTACGAGGACCTGTCGGGATCGGTTATCGTCAACGTCTCGGGACGCGGCGACAAGGATCTGCAGTCGGCGATCGAGGAAACCGACGCCCGGGAGATTCCAAACGCACCGGATATGTCGATGTTCTCGGAGGGGATCTAAATGGCCGAAAACGAGGCTATCGCCGAAGCGTTCGCCGACGGTCCCGCGTTTATCCCGTATCTCGCAGTCGGCGATCCCTCCTATGAGGCCTCAAAAGCGTACGTCGAGGCACTCGCTGCGGGTGGCGCGGACATTATCGAACTCGGGCTTCCTTTCTCGGAGCCGATTGCTGAGGGACCGACGATCCAGAACGCGATCGTCCGCGCGCTACAAGGTGGGATGACTCCCGAGAAATTCTTCACGTTCGTCGACGAGCTGGATGTCGACGTCCCACTCGTCTGTATGACATATTATAACCTCATTTACCAATACGGTCGGTCCCGTGGCGGGGAGGCTGGCCCAGAAGCCTTTGTCGAGCGCGCGGCCGAAGTCGGCATCTCGGGCTTTGTCGTTCCAGACCTTCCAGCCGAAGAGGCCGACCCGTTGCGCGAGGCCTGCGACAAGCATGGCTTGGATCTGGTGTTTATTGTCGCGCCAACAACCGAGGGCGACCGCCTCCGCAGTATGATGGACCGGGTTTCGGGCTACGTCTACGTCCAGGCGCGGCTCGGAACCACGGGCGCGAAAACGGACGTGTCGGACCAGACCACTCAGAGCCTCCAGCGACTCGCCGACTGGGACGTGCCCAAGGCGGTCGGCTTTGGGATCTCGTCGGGCGACCAAGCGGCGAGAATCGTCGCCAACGGCGCGGACGGCATTATCGTCGGCAGCGCGCTCGTCGACATCGTCGCCGACGGGGCGAAAAGCGACGAGCCAACCGACGAGACCGCGGCCAAGCTCCAAACAAAGGCTCGCGAACTCGCCGACGGGACGGCTGCCGGGGCCGAGCGGCGACCCGACGAGCCCGCGGACGTAGAGACACCCTAACCCATTTCACGCTCGCAGAGTCGCAAGCTACATAGCCCACTACTGACAGAGAGTGACACAACAACTATGTCCGCAGGACTCAGCGCACGACTCGAACGCATCTCGACAGACGGTCGCTACCTGATCGTCCCAATGGACCACGGGATTACGATTGGGGCCGTCAAGGGCCTCAAAGACCTCGAAGGCACCGTCGACGCCATCACGCGCGGCGGAGCCGACGCCGTGCTCACCCAGAAGGGCGTCGCATCGCGCGTGCATGCCAACAAAAACGGCAGTGGCTACATCGTCCACGTGAACGGCTCGACCTCGATTGGTCCCGACGAAAACGACAAGCGCGTCACCTGCAGCGTCGAGGAAGCAATCCGCGCGGGAGCCGACGCCGTCTCGTTCCACATCAACGTCGGCTCGAACTACGAGCCGAGACAGATCGAGGATCTCGCCGAACTCACCGGCGAGGCTGATCGCTACGGCTTGCCAGTGTTAGCGATGGCCTACGCCCGCGGGCCAGGCATTCAGGGCGACGAGCCCGAATATCTGGGTCATGCAGTGAGACTCGCCGAAGAGCTGGGTGCAGATCTGGTAAAGACCGCCTACAGCGGGGATGCCGAGAGCTTCCAGCACGTCTGTGAGTCGACAAACCTCCCCATCGTGATCGCGGGCGGGAGCAAGGGAACGGACTTCGAGACCGTCGAGATGGTCCGCGGGGCGATGGACGCTGGCGCGGCTGGAATCTCGATGGGGCGCTCTATTTTCCAACACGAGAACCCGGAAGCAATCACGCGCGCCGTCTCAGCAGTCATTCACGACGACCTAGACGCCGAAGACGCGCTGGCGGCAGCCGGACTGACAGTCGAAGCGTAAGTGGCGGGTTCCGTCACGTTCAAACCCACGGCCTTTGACTAACAGGTAATGACGCGAACGGTTTGGTTGAAGGCCGACGATTCGGTCGGCGAATGGGAGACGCGCAAGAAACGAATTACGACCGCCATCGAGGCAGGCGTCGACTGGGTGTTGGTCGATGAAGCCGATATCGCTCGCGTTCGGGAGCTGGGCGATATCAAGGTCGCGGCGTTCCGGTCGGATGCGGATATGGTCGACGCCGACGAAACTGACGAGGCGGTAGCCGACGCCTACTTCGTCGGCAAAGACGGCGAAGGCGACGGAACAGTCGAGCTTCCCTCCGACTTTTCGGGCTCTGCGGATCTGACGACGCTTCGCCACAGCGACGACCGCGCACAAGGTGCATACATCCGGATTTTCGACCAAGAGTACGAGGCGTTCGCCGAAGCCGCCGCCTACGACGCCGACTACACGGTTGTCGTCGGCGAAGACTGGACGATCATCCCGCTGGAGAACCTCATCGCCCGCATCGGCGAGGAGACTGATCTGCTGGCGGGCGTAACAAGCGCCGAAGAAGCCCAAGCCGCCTTCGAGACGCTGGAACTCGGCGCGGATGGCGTGCTTTTGGACTCCGATAATCCCGACGAAATCAGAGGGACCGTCGAGGTCCGAGATGCCGCCGAGCGAGAAACGCTCGATCTGCAGTACGGCGAGGTGCTAGCGGTCGAACGAACCGGGATGGCCGACCGGGTCTGCATTGATACAGGAAACCTGATGGACCACGACGAGGGGATGCTCATCGGCTCGATGTCCCGCGGACTGTTCTTTGTGCATGCCGAGACCGCCAAATCGCCGTACGTCGCCTCTCGACCGTTCCGCGTGAATGCAGGCGCAGTCCACGCCTACGTTCGGACGCCCGACGGCGGCACGAAGTACCTCGCCGAACTCAAGAGTGGAGACCACGTTCAGGTCGTCGACACCGCGGGCAACACGCGCGAGGCGATCGTGGGCCGTGTGAAGATCGAAAAGCGACCGATGTTCCGGGTCGAACTCGACGTGGACGGCGATCGGATCGAAACCCTACTGCAGAACGCCGAGACGATCAAAGTCGCCACGAGCGAGGGGCGCAAAGCGGTGACTGATCTCGACGTTGGCGACGAGATGTTGCTCTACTACGAGGATGTCGCCCGCCACTTCGGCGAGGCTGTCGAGGAAAGTATCATAGAAAAATAACGAATTGGTTACCACTCAGCCAAAGATCACTGCACTTTATACACGGTCAGCACATCACAAGCGTGTACAATGATCGGGGTCTCCGACGCCCAGTCGGTTGCTGACGACTATCGAGCAGTCGGACCGTGTCTGCTCGGCGCAATCCGCGACGAGACTGCCCGCAGCCGAGCCGTCTCGGTTGCACAGGCACTCGCCACAAGCCGTGACGTCGAGCTGCTTGTCAGCGACAGGAACCAAGAGGCCACCGAACTCAGCGAGCTGCTCCCCCAGAGCCACCGGGATCGGTACTGTTCGTCGACCAGCGAGGTCGACGGCGACGCGTCGCTCGATCCGGTCGTCAGCCAACACGATCCCTCGGCAGTGGTCGTCAAACGACATACGGAACAGCATCTGATCGACGAGCTGTTTTCGGATCGCGCCGAGCGACTTTCGCGGAAAGCTGATGTGTTGACCGTCGACGGACGCGGCGAGACCGACCGGATCGCCTCTATTTTGGTGCCGGTCGCGGGCGGCGACCACAGCCAGCTGGCCGTCGAGACCGCCGTCGCGCTGGCGCGAGCCAACGACGCCGCGGTCGATCTGTTTCACGTAATCGAAGCCGACACCGACGAGGCCAGAGCCGCGGGCCGCGAGCTTCTCACAGAGGTGGTAGCGACCGTCGACAGCGACGACAGCGACCGAATCGACACCTGGCTCTACGAGACGCCCGGGGCGGCCGAGGCGATCACCGAACAGTCGAACTACTACGATCTGACGGTGATGGGCGCGCCGACCGACAGCCCGCTCGAACGGTTCGTGTTCGGCTCGACCTCGAAACAGGTCCAAAAAGAAGCCGACTCGCCGGTGATCGTCGCACACGCCCACCACTCCGCGTAGCTGTTTGTCTCCCTACTCGTCGACTGATTCTGCCAACGTTGCAGACACCCCGGTGTAACCGGTCGGCGTCAGCGCGAGCAGTTCTTCGCGGACCGACTCGTCGACATCGAGCGACTCGAAGAGCTCGTAGAAGTCCTCAATTGTTACCTGCTTGCCGCGAGTGAGTTCTTTGACGCGCTCGTAGGCGTCGGTGTCGCCCTCCCGTCGGAGGATAGTCTGGACTGCCTCGCCGATGATTTCGGGCGTCGACTCCAACTCCTCGGTCATCACGTGCTCGTTGGGGACGATCTTGTCGAGGCCGGCCTGCGTTTTGCGGTAGCCGATCAGACAGTGGCCGAACGCCGCGCCAATGTTGCGTTTGACCGTCGAGTCCGACAAGTCGCGCTGGAGCCGGGAGGTCGTGATGTAGTCGCCAAGGAAGGTGAGATCAGAGTTGGCTTTCGAGAGATTACCCTCGCTGTTTTCGAAGTCGATCGGGTTGACTTTGTGGGGCATCGTCGAGGAGCCCGTCTCGCCCTCGACGGTTTGTTGGCCGAGGTAGCGATCCGAGATGTAGAGCCACATGTCACGATCCATATCGATGAGGATGTTGTTTGCTCCCCGGAGCGCGTCGAAGACGGCCGACAGATCGTCACACGGGTTGACCTGAGTGGCAAGCGCGGTGTGGTCGAGGCCGAGGTCAGTAACAAAGGATCGTGAGAAGGCCTGCCAGTCGACATCGGGGTAGGCGGCGTGGTGGGCCGCGTAGGTGCCGGAGGCTCCCGCGAGTTTGCCCGACAGGTCGTCGCTGGCCGCGGAGAGTCGACCGATTGCTTTGCCCAGCCGTGCGGCGTAGACCGCCATCTCCTTGCCGAACGTGGTGGGGGTCGCGGGCTGGCCGTGGGTTCGCGCAAGCATCGACAGATCGCGGTACTCGTGGGCGAGGTCGACCAGCTCATCGCGGAGATCCTGGAGCGCAGGGATGAGTACGGTCTCGACGGCTGGTTTGACCAGGAGACGGTGCGCAAGATTGTTGACGTCCTCGCTTGTCAGGCCAAAGTGAATCCACGGATAGAGGCGTTCGGCGTCCTCGACTGCTGGTGATTCGTCGAGACGAACCCGGAGGAAGTATTCGACTGCCTTCACGTCGTGGTTCGTCGCCGAATAGCCTGCCGCGCCGTCGACTTCCAGGTCTTTGATGAGGCGAGCGTCGTCGCCGTCGAACGCGTCGTAGGTTGCTTGGATCGCCTCGCGTTCGGCCCCAGAGAGCTCAAGCGGGACGGCCGACAGATCGGCCAGCGCGAGCAGATAGTCGGCTTCGACCTGTACGCGAGCACGCATGAGGCCGGATTCGCTGGCGTACGGCGACAGGGGAGCGGTCCGGCGGGCATACCGGCCGTCGAGCGGCGAGACAGCCGACAGCGGATCGGATCGAGAAAGCTCGGTCATACTCGGTTCTGGTGGTGGTACTCGCAAAAGAATGTCGAAACCGACCACCACTCATATGCACATGTCACCGCTCAAATGTGGGCTGCAGCGGCTCATCTATCCATCTCCGTGCATAGTTCTCGAAGTCGACCGCAACTGTTTTTCGGTCGCCACGGGTGGCACACATATGGTCAAAATCGCCGGTTTAGCGAGCAATCGCGGTCGAAATCTGCTGCATATCGCCGACCGAACGCCGGGCGGCGCGGAGCTGTCTATCGTCCTGACGAACGAAGACGGCGCGCCAGTTATCGAAGGTGCCTCCGAGCGCGGTATCCCAACCGAAGTCGTCACCCGCCAGGAGGGTGAATCTCGCCAGTCGCACGAACAGCGCATCCTTGACACGCTCGATAGCTACGATTTCGATATCGTCTGTCTGGACGGCTACATGCGTGTACTGACCGACGAGTTCATCGACAACGCCCCGACGACACTCAACATTCATCCTTCGCTCCTGCCGGCGTTCCCCGGCATGGACGCCCACGAGCAGGTTCTCGATTCTGGGGTTCGGATGACCGGCTGTACGGTCCACGTCGTCACCGAGGAGGTCGACGCCGGCCCAATCGTCACCCAGGAGGCTGTCCCAGTGTACGAGGACGACGACACGGACGACCTCAAAAACCGAGTCCTCTATGAGGCCGAGTTCACCGCGTATCCACGCGCTGTCCGGTGGTTCGCCGAGGATCGGGTGACGGTCGACCACGCGGCCGAATCGGTCGCAATCGACGGCGATACGGGTGGAGATTTCCCACAGCGACGGCTCGTCTCGGACGACCTCGACAGCACACTCCGGTACGGCGAGAACCCACACCAGGACGCCGCGGTGTACGCCGACACCGCCTGCGAAGAGGCCAGCGTCGTCTCGGCTCCGCAGCTCAACGAGGGCGCAAAAGCACTGTCGTACAACAACTACAACGACGCCGACGGCGCGCTCAACCTGATCAAGGAGTTCGACGAGCCCGCCGCCGCAGTGATCAAACACACCAACCCCGCAGGCTGTGCGACCGCCGACTCGTTAGCCGACGCCTACGACAAGGCGCTGCGAACTGACCCCAAAAGCGCCTTTGGCGGCGTTGTCGCGCTCAACCGCGAGTGTGACGCCGAAACCGCCGAGCAGGTCGTCGACTCCTTCAAGGAGGTTGTCGTCGCGCCGGGCTACACCGAGGCTGCGCTTGACGTGTTGACCGACAAAAAGAACCTTCGAGTCCTGGATGTGGGCGAACTCGGCGAGGTTAGCCAGCGACTAACAGAAAAACCAATCGTGGGTGGTCGACTCGTCCAGGAGCGAGATCTCGCCTCACCCGCTGTCGACGACCTCGAAGTTGTCACTGAGCGAGAGCCGACCGACGAAGAACTGGAGACAATGGTCTTTGCCTGGAAAACGCTGAAACACGTCAAATCCAACGGGATCGTCTTTGCGGACGGCACTGAGACAGTTGGGCTCGGTGTGGGTCAGGTCTCGCGTGTCGACGCCGTCGAACTCGCAGACAAGAAATCCGAGCGTGATGCAGAGGGGAAAACCGCCGAGGGAGCCGTCATGGGCTCGGATGCCTTCTTCCCGTTCCCGGACGGCATCGAGGCCGCCGCCGAAGCCGGTATTGAGGCCGTGATTCAGCCCGGCGGCTCGGTCAACGACGAGGACGTGATCGAGGCGGCCGACGAGCACGATATGGCGATGGTGTTTACCGGGATGCGTTGTTTCCGGCATGACTGAGTGAAACGAAAGAACGCCGGAAGTCAGCGAACGGGTATAACGAGTTCGCACGCTTTCCGGCATGACTGAGCTAAGTGAGCGAATCTCGAAAACAGTCTATTGAACTGGATGCTGTTATTTTTCTGCCGATTTTTAAATAGTAGCCGTCGACTACCTATGTAAAAACAGGAGTAGCCTCCAACTATGGTTAAACGCCGGGAACACCGAACGCGCCGATACCGAGCCCCAGCACGCTATTTACGACGAACAGGATCAGGAGCGCGGAAACCCATGCGCCGAGTCCGATAATCGCCGCCTTCGTCCAGCCGCCGGGATATCGCCAGTTGATGACGCCGACCCAGACAACGAGGGCAATGACGGGGCCGACGAGTGGTATCCAGGACGTCAGCGCCCAGCCAACCGCGCCAAGGAATGCCGTGACGACGGCGTGGCTGTAATCGTCGACATCGATCACGAACCGCGCGCTGAGATAAATCGCCAACCCGCCGACAAGGAGGGCAATGAGAAATGCAACAAGCGACCCGACAATTGGTACAACCATACAGATCGGTTTCACGCCATAGGGGTATATCTGACGTCCGCCGTCGACGACGCGTGAGATGAACAATCCACCATCGGCTCCGTGCTGTCGACCGCACAAATCACCTACATATCGGTGTTTATTACTCACGGTCGCACAGAACTCGTATATCGATGAGTTTGGCCCTCGGTGCAGCGAACGGGCGTTCGTACTGGTCCTCCACGATGCAGGCGTGCCGGCTGTGGCCTCGTTCGGTGGGGTGGTGAGTCCCGATGGCTGATTCAGACACCACCGTGCCGCGTGAGCCCCCTCTCTCACACATCAGTATTCTCCTGGTCGACGACGACCAACAGTGGGCGCGAGTAACTGCACGACTGCTCGAAGCAGCCGACGACAGCTTCGATGTCACGATCGCCAAAAGCCTCGCCGACGGCCGCGAGCAGTTCCACGACGGCGATCCAGAATGCGTGATCTGTGATTATCAGCTCGGCGACGGAACGGGACTCAACCTTCTTTCGACCGTCCGCGAGGTCGATCCGAACCGACCGTTCATTCTCGTCACCGGCCGGGGCGACGAAGCCGTCGCCAGCGAGGCGATCGGCCAGGGGGTCACGGACTATATTCTCAAAGGTCGCGACAGCAACGATTCGACGCTGCTGGCCAACCGCGTGCGGAACGCCGTCTCCTCGGCGCGAGCGCGACGCCAACTCGACCGCGAACGGCGAGGGAAAGCAGAGACACTGAACATCCTCACGTCGACGACGAGCATGGGAGATCTCTTGAGCCAGTTTTGCCGCGTGCTGGCGGAAGACCACGGCTATGCGGGCGTCTGGATCGGCACGGTCGAAGACGATGCCGAGCGGACGGTCGTTCCACGCGCTGTCGAGGGCTGTGAGTCGTATCTCGACGCGGTAGCCGCATCCGGCACCGTCTCGACCGAGAGTGGCGATCCGGTCGTCAAAGCCGTCGAACGCGACGAACCGACCATCGTCGACCGGTCGAACGCGGCACCGGTAGCGAGTGCGATTGCCGCCCAGTACGGCGAGACGACCGAGGAGTGGCACTCGCTTGCGGCCGACCACGGTTTTGTCACTGCAGTCGGGGTTCCGATTCGACATGACGGAGTGCGCGTGGGTGTGCTCGGTGTCTACCGCTCGCCGGAGGCACCGCCGCTCGACTCGCGGCAGTGGAGCCTGCTCGAAGAGTACAGCCGCATTATCGGGTACGCGTACCGAACGGCCGAACTAAAACGCTCGCTGCGGTCCGAACAGTCCGTCTACGTCGACATCGAGATTACGGATGTGACGGTTCCACTGGCCGCGTTCACCGCCCAGCTCCCACAGTCGACGTCTCTCGAACTGTTGTCGACAATCGAGCAGGCCGACGGCACGACACTGTATCTCGTCGAACTGCCGACCGACGAACTCGACGGGGTTCGGACCGCCGGCCAAGCGTGTGAGTCAATCGAACTCGACACAGTAACGCGGAGTGACGACCGTCTTCGCTGTGAGCTCTACACTACGGCACGAACGCCGGAGGACGTGCTGGTCTCGAACGGCGCACGAGTCCACCAGATGACTGCGGAAAACAGCACCGTCACGCTCTCGCTGTCGGTTCCCGACCACAGTGCGGTGTCGACAGTCAGGGAGGCACTCACACGCGAGTACGATAGCGTGACGATCACCACACTCTGGAACAAACACCGCGAGAAGGTGTCGACCGAACGTGATGATCCGCTCGCCGAACTCACCGAGAAACAGCGGGACGTCCTGTCTCATGCCTATTTCGACGGCTACTTCCAACAACCCCGTGGCGTGAGTGCGACAGAACTCGCCGAGAAGTTCGACTGCTCTCGGCCGACGGTGACACAACACATGCGAGCCGCACAACGAAAGGTGTTCGACCAACTGTTCGAGTTATAACCGGCCCGAGAGCTGCCGTCATCGCTCCAACCACAGGATGGTTTGCATATGTAGGTAGTGGATTTATTTTTATCTATGGTGTTTGTTTACTTGGTGGGACGTGAGGTTCGTAGTGCATGCCCGCAACCGCCTCTGACAAACGGTTGGCACACACCTGAAGTCCCCCAATATACGTCCCACAGTACTACCAGCGCCCCCACTCAACTGGCCGTCTCTATTTCGAACCGTGCCCCCATTTCAGTCGAACTGTCGACAACGGTGATCGACCAGCCGTGTGCTTCGACAGTCGTTCGGACGATCGCAAGGCCAAACCCTGAGCCGGATCCGGTCGACATTCCATACTCGAACAGTTCGGTTCGTTGTTCCGGCTGGATGCCGGGACCGTCGTCTTCGATATAAAACCCATCTTCGAACGTACCGACACGGACCGTGGTCGCAGGCGGCGTGGCGTGGATGACGGTGTTCTGAAAGAGGTTCTCGAAGATCCGCTGGAGTCGGTCGGGGTCCGCCTGCAGCCTGCAGGTCGACTCGATGTCGAGTGTGAGTCCCTCCGTATCGACCATGCTCCAAGCGGCCTCTGCAACACCGGCGAGTTCGCAGTCGGTCGGCCCTTCGACATCCGTACTCTCGCGGGCCAAGCGTGGGAGATTGTCGGCAAACGCCCGGAGGCGTTCGTGTGTGGCTTCGAGATCCTGCAGTGACTGTTCGATCTCCGGATCTGATTCCGCTTGGGCAAGATCCGCTCGAAGCAGTTGGGTGAGTTTTTCAGCCGTCGACAACGGCGTCTGGAGGTCATGAGAGACGACCTTGGCCAGTCGTTCGAGCTGTTCGTTTTTCTGTGTGAGCCGTGCTGCGGTCTCGGCCAGCTGCTGTTCTCGCTGCTTTCGTTCGGAGATGTCTCTGACGTTGATGACGATGCCGTCCAGATGCGGGTCGTCGAGATGGCTCCGCCCGCGGGCCTCGACCCAGTGGTAGCTGCCGTCTCTGACGAGGATACGGTACTCAGTATTTATTATCGTTGCTGGAGTCTCGATGGCGGCGTCGAAACTGTCACGGACTCGGTCTCGGTCGTCCGGATGGACCGCCTCAAATGCGTTCTGTCCGATCACTTCATCGGGACTGAACCCGGACATGGCCTCGACTCCCGGCGTGAGATCCGTAATGGTATCTGACTCGTCGATGACGAGCGCGTAGTCCAGGGACTGTTCGAGAATGCGCTGGTAGTACTCTTTGGTTGCTTCGAGTTCCTGTTGGGCTGCATTTCGGCGCGTGATATCCCGTAGAACGACGAACCGTCCGTCTGCCCCACGCCCATATTCAAACGCTAACGACTGTACATCGAAAAAGTACGTCTCGTTCGCCACAGGGATTTCGACCGTGGTTGTCGTCTCCTCGTCAATAGCAGCCGTTAGTTGTGGATTCTGTTTTCTGAGGTCTCCCAGCGTCATGCCAAGGGTAATACTGAGTAGCTCTCTGGCGGTGTTGTTTGCACCCAAAACGATGTTTTCGGAGTCGAAAACAATAACAACATCCTGCGTTGAATCTGCGATTTGTTCCCATGGAACAGACGATAGCTGGAGAAACTGATACCGTTTGATAGAGACGGCAAACAGTAGTCCAGAGACAGTCCAGCCGATCGGGACTGGATCAAAGTACGCTGGTGGGAGACCCAAAATCTTGATCACCGAAAGAACGGAGACGACAACAATTGAGATGAGAATAACAAACGCCTGTATTTTTCGCTCCCGCTGTGGTGAACTCAGTAACTCACCCAGAACCATTCCAGCCGACAGAATGACCAACAAATATCCCATACCAATGTTAATTACTGGTTGAATAACTCCTTCATTAATAGATATTCCACCTGTAAACTGGTGGTCTGTCGTATATATAAGGTCGTTTGGATTGAACCACGCAAGCACGAACATCAACACAACAGGGACGAACAGCAGCAGTGCAGCGGTAGGCGGCTTCTTTTTGAATGTGAATTCATAACAGAAAAGAAAATAAAAGATGGCGGATGACGGAATCGCAATCAGTAAGAAATTCGTGACAACAAACCTGATATCCGGGGAGACGACTACTGCTAACAACCCGAACAAGATCGACCACAACATCCCAGTCGCCATCGCAAGCTGAAACCAAAGGACAGCCGGTTTCTGCCAGTCGTTTCGCAGCCAATAGATAATTGCGATCGTCGGAACGGCACCGAGAAACATGAGTAGCCCAGCAGTAGTTGGTGAGAGAAAATCAAGCACGAACGCTGTTCGGATCATACGTATATAACAATCACTCTGAGGCTATCAAATACTAAAATTAGTACGGCCGAGTCGACGTGCAAAATGCAACTCCGCACAGAGACCACAAAGCCGCGTGTTCGGGTATAAATAGGAAGCTACTCCGCAGTAGATTGAACCTTACAGGAAGTCTTCGATCGAGTCAGCGACCTCTTCGGGCGTGTCGCCGACCGGGACGCCAGCGTCGTTGAGCGCGCTGATTTTCGACTCTGCAGTTCCTGTCCCTGAGCCCGAAACGATGGCTCCGGCGTGGCCCATCCGCTTTCCTGGCGGAGCCGTCCGGCCGGCGATAAAGCCAGCAACCGGGGTGTCCATGTTCTCGGCAATGAATTTGGCGGCCTGCTCTTCGTCCTCGCCGCCGATCTCGCCGCACATCACGACCGCGTCAGTGTCCGTGTCGGCCTCGAAGGCTTCGAGAGCGTCGATAAACGAGGTTCCGATGATCGGGTCGCCACCGATTCCGATGGCGGTGGTCTGACCAATCCCGCGCTCGGTCAGATTCGAGACGACCTGGTAGGTGAGGGTCCCGGATCGTGAGACGAGTCCCACGTTCCCTGACTCGAAAATATTCCCTGGGAGAATGCCGAGTTTGGCCTCGCCAGGCGTGATGATACCCGGACAGTTCGGTCCGAGGAGTTTGGTGTCGACCTCACTGAGTCGCTTGTTCACTTTGGCCATATCCTGGGTTGGGACGCCCTCGGTGATCGCCACGACGAGTTCGAGATCCGTATCGAGTGCCTCGAAAATCGCATCGCCCGCGAACGCTGGCGGGACGAAGACGACGGAGGCGGTGGCGTCTTCGGCCTCGACGGCCTCGTCGACGGTGTCGTACACTGGGACACCTTCGACCTCTTGGCCGCCCTTGCCGGGCACTGCGCCCGCGACGACGTTGGTTCCGTACTCCAGCATCTGTTGGGTGTGGAACTTACCCTCGCCGCCGGTGATTCCCTGTACAACTACGCGGGTGTCATCGTCTACGAAAATGCTCATTGTGCCACCTCTTCGGCGTTTTTGACCGCACGCTGGACGGCCGACTCCA
>CAZOOU010000017.1:0-16895 GCA_964581495.1 uncultured Haloferacaceae archaeon | reverse complement strand
GTTCAAATCCCCGTCGGAGCATTTTCTTGACGTATCAAAAGACAGTCAGCGAGACGGCGGATACCGCTTTGTGATTGGTTACCGATGGACCTGCTATGCGTCGTCGACAGTATCTCGCCACCAGTCTCGGTGTGGTGGCAACGGCCGCAGGCTGTACAGCGATCGGCCAGTCGTCCCAACCAGACCGGTACGAACCGACCGTTTCGTTCGAAGGCGACGGACAAACGGTCTCAGACGAGTTCGAACTGGACGACGGAGTTACGATCGCTGAGGCAGTCCATGAGGGTGACTCGAACTTCATTGTCGAACTGGTGCCAACGGACGGCGAGCGAACAGCGCTGTTGGTCAACGTGATTGGTGAGTTCGATGGTGCTGCAGGAGTCCTTGCAGAGCCCGGAACGTATCTGCTCGACGTCGACGCTGACGGACCGTGGGAAATCGACATACTGCAGCCAGAGCCAGAAGCAGCCGAGGCCGAATCGCTGCCGGTCGAACTCGAAGGCGAGGGGCCGACATGGGAAGGACCGTTCATTTTTGAGGGCCTGGGTCAGGCAACCGGAACGCACGAGGGTGATGGCAACTTCATCGTCGAGATTCTCACCCAGGATGCGATGGTTCCCGAACTCGTGTTCAACGAACTCGATCAGTTTGACGGCGAGACAACGTTCGACGTTTTCGGTATCGGCTTCATCACGGTCGACGCAGCCGGGCCGTGGACGCTCACGGTAGCGTAGTCACAGCTAGCCAAATCCCATCTCGCGAGTGATTTATCATGCTACCGCCCATCGGATACGTTATCGTGTCAGTAACGGTTTCATACGGCTCGCTGGTGTCGTTTCTCGACAGCCAGCAGGCCGCTCGCGAGACGTCGACACCCGTCGAACAACCCAGAGGGCTCTGTCTGCTGGCTGGCGGCATCGTCGGTCGGAACCTCGAAGCCGAACTCGCCCGCCAGGAGATTCCAACGGTGGGTCTCGCCGTCTCAACAATCGAAGACACCGCCACGGAACTCCTCGATGCTGCCCACCACCGTACTGACGGCTCGGAGTCGGTCGAGTCAGTCGACATCCTCGACCAGCAGCTCTGCGAACAGCTGGTGGTCGACACCATCACCTCAACCCCCGGTGACGGGTCGCTGGCCGCCGTCGACGAGCTGCTTTCAGGGTTCGACTGGGCGGGTCGACCCACGCTTCGGGAGACGCTGTGGAGCGAACTCGACCGCTATTTCCGGATGACGGACGCGGGGGCGGACCACCAAGCGGCAGTCGACGTCGCCACCGATCTCGTAGCGAGCAACCCGTACGCCGGAGCCCGATCCACACAGGCACTCACCGCCTTTCGAGAACTTCACGACGCGCTCCAACAGCGAACCGCCGCACTGCCTGAGTCGACCTATCTCTCGCGGAGCCATCTCGTGAGTGCTGCCCGCGAGCAGTTGGACGCCGAGTGGGCAGCCTGCTATCCCGACGTCGAGTGGGTTGCCGTCGACACCGTTTCGGTGCTCGACAACCCGACGCTGCGGTTTTTCGAGACGCTTGCCACACTCGACGACGGCCCGGAACTCTACGTGTTCGGAGCCGAGGCCGGTGCCGGACCGACAGTTTTCGACCGACTCAGTGGGACAAGCCTCGATCCAGCCGAAGCAGTGGCTGACGAACCGGACGACGGGACGGTCGACCAGCCACACGTCCGAACGCTAATGGACACGATCGAGGGCACGCCCCCCGATTCGGTGCCGAACGTGGAGTTCGTCGAAGCGCCCGATGGCCGGCGTGAACTCGACTACGTTGCCGGACAGATCCGGCAGTTGACGACCGGGTGTGTCGACGACTCCGAGGGGTCCGACGACACAGCAGCCACCGACTCTGCGGCGGGCGAATCGGCCACTCCAAGCTGTGGGGAGATCGTCATCGCAGCCAAGGACGTCATTCCGTACCGCAGTCGCATCCGAGACGTGTTCACAACACATTCGATCCCGGTCCATATCGAGGCGCGACAACCGCTGATGCAGACCGGCCCGTACCGGTATCTGACCGCCGTCTTCGAGCTCCTGGCGGCTGTCGCAGCCGACGAGCCGGTGACGACACAGGAGCTCGTCGACCCACTCCGACTCGGGTTTCGTCCGCCAGAAACACCGGCCGACGGATCAAACCTCGCCGCGCAGAGATCACCGGCAGCCGAGACGTCGGAGCCAACTGTCGACTGGCCTATGGACGGCCCAATGGTTTCGGAAATCGAGGCTCGACTCGGGCAACTCGGGCCCTCAGACCCACAGGAGGGCCGACCGTTCGCCGACTGGGTCGACGCAGTTGGCTCGGCGTTCGAGCCAGCCGAATGGCCCGCGATACACGCGTTTGTCGACTGGGTCGCCGACACTGCCGCCCAGCCTCCCGAGTCGGGGACGGCAGTCGACGAGGTGATCGAGTCATTGCTCAATGCGTATCTGGTCCCGCTGACTGCCAAGAAGGTCCGGCAGCCGTCGGGACCCGGTATCGACGGCACGCGAACCGCACTCACAGCCAAACACGACTCACACGTCGTCGACCGACTGCGGGCAGCGGCCAGCCGTGTCGACACCTACGTCGACCGGGCGACTGCGGCCGGCCTCGGCGAGCCGGGATGGCAGCAGGCCGCCGAAGCGGTGACAACCGTCTGTGGCAGCAGCTCCTACTGGCCCAAGAACGCCGACGGCAACGCGGTGCGCGTCATCAACGCAGCCAACGCCCCGTACGTCGACGCCGAGCACGTGTTCGTCATCGGGCTGGCCGCCGAAGAGTTCCCTGTCGAACGGAGCCCGCCAACCTTCTTCCACGAGGCTTTTTATGAGGCGATTCGCGAGACTGCGCGGGCGGCCGACCGAACAGCAGCCAGCTATCTGCACGCACCGACCAACCAGGCACAGTTCGAACAGGATATCGACGAGTACCGGGCTGCGGTGGCCGCAGCCACCGAAGGTGTCTGGCTCTGTCGACAGTACCGCTCTGCCGACGGCGAATCCCTCGCGTGGTCAGGGTTCGTCGACGCCTACACATCGCAAGCGAGCGAGGAGGTCCACCGGATCGCAATGGACGACTGGCTTCCGGCGACGCGAGCGGATGAGAGTCGGACCACCGCCATCAAGACCGCACCGCCGCGGGACCGGCTGCGACTGCTCTGTGCGACAGTGCCCGACGGAATCAGTTCGTCGACGGCGATCAGACGGCTCTCCGGACAGCCACTCGACACAGCGGCTGCGATTCAGACGCTGCTGTCGCAGGTCGACGGCGACGCCTATCTCCACGATATCGAGCCACGACGCCGACGGTATCACGGCAGTGACACTCAATCGATCACCGTGCGTCCGGCGAAGTCGATGCGGTCGGACGACAGCCCCAGGCAGTCGGATGGCACACTGCTGGCCGACCGCGCGGGACCGCCAACCCGACTCCACGAACTCGATCTGTACAGCAACTGCCAGCTTAAATACTACTTTTATCAGTACGTAGACGGCGGTGGAGTCGATCGAGACCAGCGAGCAACGCTGCCGCCACCGATCGGCGAGCGGTATCCCGCGAGCGCGGTCAGTGCCGGCGTCCGTCGACTGATCCAGTCGACCGACCGGTTGGCGGATCGACAGGCCGCATTCGGCCAGTTCGACTCGCTGGGAGCGTTCCGCGATCAGCTCATCTCGTGGATCGAAACCGATCCCGCGCTCACGAGAGCGATAGTCCAGCCGATGCTCGGCGAGTATCGAGCCGTCGAACAGGAGCGCGCCGCCGGAATCAGCCGCGAGTGGCGCTGGGAGCC
The DNA here is from genome assembly GCA_964581495.1 of uncultured Haloferacaceae archaeon. Taxonomy (GTDB): domain Archaea; phylum Halobacteriota; class Halobacteria; order Halobacteriales; family Haloferacaceae; genus Halohasta. The sequence goes on along the minus strand of CAZOOU010000017.1, from coordinate 13,109 downwards.
GGCCCAGACGGTTCGGATCGACGGCCAGCCGGTTCGTGTTCCGGGCCATCGAGTCGACAGGTTGGCCGACTCCGGCGTTGCGATCCCGGTCTGGTACACCGGCGAGGAGGGAGCCGCCCGACGGCTGGTGAGCCGGTCGGTCGAGTCGACGACAGCCGTCACCGCACGCGACCACCGACTGCTCGTCGGAGCCGAGACCATCGACAGGTTCGCTGGCGCGCTCGTCTACGACCCAACCAGTGCGGCCGCCGTCGCACCGCACGGAATCGTCGTCGGGGACGCTCTCAACCCGATTCCGAAGGCGGTTCCGGATAGCTCGAATCTAACACAGCACAGTCGGTCGACGTGGGAGGACAGACGGAGCAAGTGGCACGAGTCGGCCACGGCCGCTCTCGGTGCGATGACCGCCGCCGCCGAGCCACTCACCTACGAGGCTTCGGAGTCGTTCGTCGAAGCCGGTGGCTGTCGCGGCTGTGCGTACCGAGAGCTGTGTGGGCTGCCAGCCCGCCGGGAGGCCCAACAGTGAGCCAAACCCCACCTCCGGGCGACCGGGCGGTTGAAATCGACCTCGAACTGGCGTTCGGCGAGAACGGCGAGCCACCCTACCGGCCGGTCGACGACCAGTTGGCGGTGATGGCGAGCTACTTCGAGGGGACGGGCCGGGTGGTGGTCGACGCCTCCGCAGGCACCGGCAAAACAACGACACTGGTCGCCACCGTCGCCGAAACCATCGTCCGGTTGGCAACCGAGACCACCAACCCGCTTGAATCGATTCTGGTCACGACGTTCGGCCGGGATGCGACCGCCGAGCTCAAAACCCGGGTCAAAACGCTGCTCCGACAGCACGTCGACAACGGCGGCGAGCTTCCGCAGGCGGTGTTCCGCTGGATCGAAACCGAAAGCACCATCCAGACGCTGGATTCGGTGTTCGCCGACCTGCTTCGAGAGGTCGCCATCGAGCTGCAGGTGCCGCCGGATTTCACCGTCGACGACCAGCTCGAACTCCAGCAGATACGCCAAGCGGTCGTCGCCGACCTCCGTGAGCAACACCCGACCGAGTTCCGAACGCTCACACAGGCGTATCCCGCCGTCGCATCGAGAGCCTACCCACCCGACACAGTCGAGGAGATGCTATCGGCGGCCCAGCAGAACTGCCGTGAGTTCGGGATTTCGACGGCCGAAGCCGCCGACTCGCTCCGCGAAAGCCTGCGCGTCGGCCACGGCGGCCATGGTGGCGACTGGCTGGGCGACGTCGACCACGAGACGGACGGGGATGCCACGGCCGACGGCGCGTCGACCAGCAGTTCACACTCGATTCCACCCGAGACAGTCGACGATATCAACGGGGTCCTCAGGGCGGTCGTCGGCGATGACGCGGTGCTGTCCTGTGACGACGCAGCCGACGCTCAGCAGCTGCTCGACCACGTCAAAGAGACCTACTTCGGGACCGCCGAGGCCATCGAGGCGTTTGCGACACTGTTGGAACGGTTCGAGCGCGAGTACGACAGACGAACGCGGCGCGCCGGCCAGTTTACGTTTACTGACGTGGCGCATCTGCTCGCCGGCTATCTGGCTGACTGCGAGCCGGACGCACCGTTTCGCCGCACGCTGGGCGAGCGGTTCGACCACGTCTTCGTCGACGAGTTTCAGGACACCAGCGCCGTCCAATGTGCAGTGCTTCGACACCTGGTCGACAGCGGAGAGTCGGTCGACCGAGCAGAGCTGGATGGATCGAACGACACCGAACCAGACAGCTCGGCGAACCTGTTTCTCATTGGTGACACCAAACAGGCGATCTACGAATGGCGGTCGGCGGACCCCGCGCTGTTCGCCGAGATCATCGAGACAACGAAATCGGCGGCTCCCGATCCGGCCACCATTCCGCATCTCGGCGTCAGCAACGTGCGCTACCACGCGCTGACGACCGTTTTCCGGCACCACCCCGACATCGCTGCCGCCGCGAACCACGTGTTTCAGCGACTGTTCGAGGACGCGGGCCGCGGGGCAATCGGCCAGTACACACCCTCGTACGTCCCGGTCGAACCACACGGCTCGCCGTGGGACGTCGACGCGGATGGGGCCACGAGCCACGACGACTCGCATATCCACGTGCTCAACGTGGCTGGCGACATCGCCAAACCGGTGAGCAAGTTTCTCTCCAGTGATCTGTGGGCGAGCGTCGAGGCGACCCGCGTCGCCGAAACCATTGGGACGATCACCGACCCGGAGGTCGACGAGCCGCCAGTGACGATCCAAGCGACCGACGAGTCGGGCACGACGGTCCACCGACAGCCCACGCCCGGCGATATCACGCTCCTGTTTCGGTCGACACGCAAGATGGAACGCTACGCCACGGTGCTCCGCGAGGAGTACGGGATTCCAGCGGAGACGACCGCGAGCGGCGATCTGTTCGAACAGCCCGAGATTCGGCTCCTGATCGACATTCTCTCGTGGCTGTCGACTCCGTACGACGACGAGTCGCTCCGTCGACTGCTTCGGTCGCCGCTGGTCGCGCTGTCCGACGAGACGATTCGGACGCTCGTCGCGGCCGATTCCGACCCCGAAACGCTGGTCGACTCGTGGCCGGCACAGCTGCCCGACGACGACCGACGGCGACTCGAGGAGTTTTGCTCGCTTCGGGCGGAGCTCGGCTGGGAACGCGAAACCTCGAAAACCGCGCTGATTCACCGACTACTCGAACACTCGGGGATGGATGCAATCATCCTCAGCGACAGTGACGCGCTGCGACGGTACGGCAACATCTGGCTGTTGACCGAACTCGTCGACGAGTGGGAGGTCGACGAGCTGCTGAGCTACCGGGAGTTTATCAGTCGGCTCAGACGGCTTCGAAACAACCCCGACAGCGCCGACCCGCAGTTTTCGGTCGCGGAGGTCGCGGACCACGAAACCGGCCAGGCAGTCACGCTGACGACGGTCCACGGCGCGAAGGGCCAAGAGTATCCACTCGTCTTTCTGTGTGATCTGCTCAAGCAGTCGACACAGCCGCGACTCCAGCAACAGCGGCTGTTGATGGACCGACAGTACGGGTTCGCACTGCGACCTCGCCCCGGCGAGACACCGGTTCCCAACTCGGTCGAGTTTCCGACGCCGGATCGAAAACGCAGGCCGCCGGTCTGGTTTAACAACGCCTACGCCGAGCGCTTCCCCGATGTGACAGGGCCGATCTGGCTATCCGACCAGCGAACGGAGACGGGCGCGTTTCAGTTTTCGAACCCGCTCAACGCACATTTGACCGCCCGCGAGGCGGAGTTCTGGCGGCTGGCGTATGTGGCGTTCACACGGGCCGAAGATCACGTCTTTGTGGGGCTGGGATCGATTGACGACGATACGGAACTGCGATGGTCGACGTGGCTCGCCGCGTTCAACGAGCAGTTCGAACCCGACTGCGGCTGGGACGGCGTGACCGACCGAGAGCGAACCGATCGAACACGGACACAACCAGTGTCCTGGCGGTCAGCCACCGGCGAAACGGTCTCCGAGACCGTTCGGGTTGGCGTCGACGAGATCCCACCCACAGCGCCTGAGCCGACCGAGACGGTCGACCTGACCGACCAGCGAGATCGGCTGACCGGAGAGGGCGACGACAGCGAGGATGTACCGTACCGTCCGCTGGGAGTCTCTGCGTCCTCGCTGTTGGAGTTCGCCGACTGTCCGCGCGCGTTCCAGTATCGCCACGTCCAAGAGATCGAACCATCCCGGCAGTCGTTCCAGTCTTCTCGCCCTGCCCATTCTGCCCATTCCAGCAACGCCACCAACGACACCAACGCCACCAACGTAACCCAGCCCACTCATTCCGGCCACGCCACCGAGTCGACTGAAACAGTCATGGAGTCGACACCGACACCGGGAGATCTCGCGCCGAACGAGTGGGGCGATCTCGTCCACCGGCTGATCGAACTCCAGTTGGCCGACGAACAGCGCGCCGACCAGTACATACGAGCCCAGCCGACTGCAGTTAGCGACCCCCTTCAGGTGGTTCAGTCAGCGGTTGCTGCCAGTTCGATCGCCGAGCAGTGTCAGTCGGCGTCGACCGAATGGGTCGCTGAATACGATCTCTCGCACCTGGTGGCAACCGATGGGCAAGAGCTTCGTGTCACCGGAACGGCCGACCTGCTGTATCGGTCAGACGGCGAGTGGCATCTCGTCGACTGGAAGACTGGTCGCCAGCCGGCTGCCGGAGCCGCCACCGCCCACCGTCGACAGCTCGCTGTGTACGCGTGGCTGCTTGCCGAGCAGTTCGATAGCAGCGTCGAAACCGCGACGGTCGCGTATATAAATCCAGACGGCTCGCCGGTTGTCTCGCCGGTCGAACTGGATGCGGTCGACACCGAGTGGGTCGACCGAGCAATCACACAGGCCAGCAAGGCAGTGCCGTTCGATGCCGACGGGCTCGAACCCCGGCCGGGCCCCGACGTGTGTGGCTCGTGTCCGTACGCCGAACACAACGGTGGGCCCTGTGTCGACGACTACTACGCAGACGACACTGTCGAGTGAGACGGTCGCCACAGTGCGGCGATACCAACACCGACTGTGCGTGTGGACCGCCCAATGGCCACCGGTATATCCCACTGTAGCCCAAAGGGACGGTCGCAATGGCAAATGCCGCAATCATCATTCTGGCAGGCACCGAATCGGCCGCCGATCTCGGCCGACTGGTCAACGGGCTCGAAGCCGCCAAAGAGTTCGCCGAAACCGACGGCGACAACCTCAAACTCGTCTTCGATGGGGCCGCAACCCAGTGGATCGCCGAACTCGAAGACGACGAGCACGAGTACCACGACCTGTACAAAACAGTCCGCGACGAGGTTACGGTCTGTGACTACTGTGTCAGTGCCTACGGCGTCGACGAGGCCGTCGAAAGCGCAGGCGTAAGCCGTGTCGACGACTACGAAGGCCATCCCAGTATCCGGTCGCTGGTCGATGACGACTACGAGATCATCACCTTCTGAAAAACGCCGGGCGGGGAATTGAACCGGACGGGACGCTGATGCTTGCACTGCCGAAACGGAGGTGGCTGAGAGTCCAAGATTGCTGTAGATCGCCGATAGTAGAGGTCCTACGGCAGTCTACAGGACTTCTGGTGTCGACTACAGCCGTTCGTCCGACGGTACGGTCGTCATCAGTCGCCATCATGCCGAGAGTTAACACCTTTATTGACAGCCGATTACAGTCAGATATGCACCAGACGTTCGTCGACCTGTTGGATGACAACCGTACACATGTAGCCGAATTTGACACAAAGTTTGATCATTGTCAAGACTCCCAGCAGCCAGAAGCAGTCACGATCTGCTGTTCGGACTCCCGAGTGCTGCAGGATCACATCTGGGACAATGACCAGCCCGGTCGCCTGTTTACGTCGGGCAACATCGGCAACCGGGTTGTCCAGCAGCACGACGGCGAGTCAGTTGTCTCGGGCGACGTGCTGTATCCGATTGCCCACACCAGTACGAAAACCGCCGTCGTGATGGGCCACACCGGCTGTGGGGCGGTCACCGCAACGTACGACGCGCTGTCGGCGACTGACGGACTCGACGAGCCAGCAGGGATCGACCACTGTCTCGACCTACTGAAACCCCACATCAAGCCGGCACTCGAACTGCTCGACGACGACTTGGAGCGCAGCGAGGCGATCAACCGTCTCGTCGAGTACAACGTCGACCGCCAGATCGACTTCTTGATGGCCAGCGACGACATCCCCGAGGACGTCAACTGTGTCGGCGTTGTCTACGACTTCCAAGACGCCTACTCCGGCAAGCGCGGCGAGGTCCACGTCATCAACGCCAACGGCGAGACGAACGTCGAGACGCTCAAAAGCGACCACCCCGAAATCGACTCCCACATCGAGCGACTCTGGGAGTACTGAGCGCGAAGATTGCGGGTTTATAAGGGCCGGCTACCAACGGCCCGCTGTGAGCACGTACCGAAACGCGGGACTGTTCGTGCTGTTGTCGTTTCTCTGGGGCAGTTCGTTTATGGCGATCAAAGCCGGCCTCGAATTCCTCCCGCCGGTGTTGTTCGCGGCGATCCGGTACGATATCGCGGGCATCATTCTACTCGGCTACGCGGCGGCCACCAGCGACTACTGGCGACCGCGAACGCGGGCCGACTGGACGGTCGTCGCAATTGGGTCCATCCTCATTATCGGGCTGTACAATGCCCTGCTGTTTGTCGGCCAACAGGGCGTCACAAGCGGTGTTGCGGCCATTCTGATCGCGATGAATCCCGTGTTGGCGACTGCCTTTTCGCGGCTCTTGTTGCCGAGCGAGCGACTGGGAGCCGTCGAGACGGTCGGGCTGGCTGCCGGCTTTGTGGGTGTCGGCCTCGTCGCTCGTCCGTCGACCGCAGGGCTCGTCGCGGCTGATCTCGTTGCACCGGGATTGGTCCTGTTAGCGGCGGGTGCGGTCGCGCTCGGCAGCGTGTTGGTCCAGCGCGTCGACAGCGCGCTGCCGACGGTGGGGATGGTCGCGTGGTCGACGGCTGGCGGCGCGCTGTTGTTGCATCTGTTGAGTTTCGGGCTTCCTTCGGAGTCGATTACAGATATCGCGTTCACCACAGAAACCATCCTGATCGTCGGCTATCTCGCCGTCTTCGCCAGCGCGGTGGGGTATCTGATCTATTTCGATCTTCTCAGTCAGCTTGGAGCCATCGAGATCAATCTCGTCTCCTATACGGTCCCTGTGTTCGCCGCGCTCTCTGGATGGGTCGTTCTGAACGAATCGCTCGATTGGCTCGCAGTCGCCGGCTTTCTCGTGATTTTTGGTGGGTTCGTCCTGCTGAAACGCGAGACGCTCCGCGAGCGGCTCCAGTAAGATCGTAGGGGCTGGCAATGCGCTAAACCCGAGTCTCGGCCTCGACTAACGGCTCTGTCGCTGTTCGACCTTGTTCAGCTCGATCAGGAGCCGGAAGACTGCTTTGACGAGATTCGAGTCGACGCCAAAGGCGTCGGCGTTCTCGCCGGCCCGCGCCATCACTTTGTCCTCTTGGCCTTCGTCGGTCGTCGGCAGATCGTGTTCGGCCTTGACTTCGGCGATGGTGTCGGCCACATAGGTTCGCCGAGCGATCAGCTCGACGATTTCGTGGTCGATGTCTTCGATCTCTGTTCGCAGCTCCTCTAAGCTCATTTCTTCTGGGTTGGGGTTCGTACTCATAGGATTCGTGCTCCCTCTGTTCGCGTCGACGTCTCAATAAGCTGTCCATCGCGCGCGGCCCACTGCTCGCGGACCGGCTGCAACGAGTCACCGTCGCCGACTGCCACCACACTCGGGCCGGTGCCCGAGAGCGAGACGCCCTCGGCGTGGGGCATGGCCTCGACAGCCGGGTCAGTCGAAAACCCGAGCGCCGCGGAGTACGCCAGCCCGTTGACCGTCATCGCTTCGCCAAAGCGGCCATCAAGCGCGAGTTCTTCGACTAAGTCGGCCATTCCCGTAATCTGCTGGCAGCGGTCGACGTCGGCGTCCGCGCTGTAGGCACGCTCCGGCGGCGTCCAAACGAGGACGTCCCACTCGCGGGTCGACCGCGCCAGTAGTTCATCCGTGTCGTTGTCAGTGACGACGACATCGCCGGTCATGCTGGCGGCCGCATCGTCGAACGCACCGGTGATCGTCACGCCCACATCGCGGGCCGCGGCGACACCGATCCGGCAGGCATCGAGTGCAGTGATCTCGTCGGTTGCGAGGTCGACATCCTTTCGGTCGAGTTCGCTCTCGCCAGTCGGGTCGACCAACTCGATTCCGAGCGCGTCGAGCGTGGCCAGAATCGTCGCGTTGGCGGCCGCGCTCGAACTCTTGAGGCCGGCGGCCATCGGCACCTCGCTTTCGGTGCGGACGCTGCCGCCCTCGCCGTCACCAAAGCGGTCGACGACGCGCTCGACACAGCGTTCGATGAGTCGTGTATCGCCATCGGGGGCGGCGGCGATCTCGCCGTCGACGGTCCCGGAGCGATCGAGTTCGACGGTGGCCGTGGTGTCGACATCGATACCAAACGCCGAGCCGGTGTGGGTTGCAAGCGCGTTGAGAACGGTTCCGGCACCCGGGGCCGAGGCGACGCCCTTCATGTGGCTACCGGTGTGGAGCGTGATAAAAGAGGTGACGGTTCAGTCCGCCAATTGGGGTGGGATGACCGTGTGGCAATCAGTTGAGTGCGGAACTCAGCGCCGAGATCAGACTCCCCATAATCGCCGTCGGGATGCCGGCGGTCAGCATCGGCACCAACACCTGGGTGAACGAAAACGCCTGCTGGGCCTCCGGACCCTTCGAGAGCACGAGGATGGCGAGCGCGATCACGGCCATGATATAAAAGCCGACCAGGCTCGCGATGCCACCGCCAGCCAACGCGAGTTTCGGACTCGAAAACACCGGTCCGAGCAGTCCGGCAGCCAGCGCGGCGATTACCGGGCCGAGCAGCAGGATGACGATAGCCGTCTGGAGATACGCAACCGCGATGAAAACGGGACCGAACTCGGCGGCACCTCCCGCATCGGTGATGAGTTGAGACTGCGCCCACGAGCCCGAAATAAAGGCCAGTAGGCCGAGTGCAATACCGAAGCCGGCGAAAACCGCCGTCATAAAGCCAACCGCTTGGACGAGCTTGTTCATTGTATTATGGGATTATCCAGGTGCCATCGAGCAGTTCGTTCCAGTCGTCGTCACGTTCCTCCCACGGCGTCCGCGAGGGGCCGACTGCGTACAGATATGAGCCGGCCCGCATGAAGTACGCGTAGTGGCGTCGACCCCCTCGAGTGTAGAGCACTCGGTTCCAGGTTTCGTCGCCCCAGTCGACAGTTTCTTCAATATCCTTTTCGGCCACCACGGACTCGAAGGCGGCGTCTGCAGCGGCCATATCATCGTACTGCTGGGCGTAGACGGCCAGCGAGTCGGTGTCTTCGGGGTCGATGTCGCCGCTGTTGCCGACATCGTGAATCCGAACGTAGAGCCGATACGACCGGTCAGTCGACTCGACAAAGGGTGCGAACGCATCGTCAATCGTCGAGCGTGCCGCACGATTTCGCTGGCCGATTGGCGTGTTGAGAAACCGGATCTCGCGGCTTGCATCGTCGAGCACGTACGCCCCGTAGCCCGGCTCGCGGCTGTCGGTATCCGGGTGGTAGCCGGCCCGGTCGCTGATGTACCGAACCTCGAACAGTCGCTCGGCGGGGCCGCCGAACCGCTCGAACAGTCGGTTTTCGATCGGGTTCGGCGAGTAGCGCTCTTCGACCTCCCGGCGCAGCGCGAGCGTCCGGTAGATGTTTCGGAGCGACTGGAGTTCGCGTTCGACCCGCTCCCAGTCTTCGCGACCACGAAACCGATCGATTGTTTCGAACCGCTGGCGGTTGAGCGCCGAGAAGTTGTAATGATTCTCGAACTGTGGGTCGAACAGCTCGTGGACATCGTTGGCCTTCTCGGTGGCAATCTCTCGGACACTCTCGACGGCCTCGGCACTAATTTCGCCGTCGCGCTGAAGCAGCTCAAGCAGTTCGGCGAGTTCGTCGGCGACATCACCGAGTCGACCTCTGTATGTTTGGCTCGTCGATTCGTACTCGGTTTCGAACCACCGCAGTTCGGTGTGAATGTCGTCAGTCTCCTCGGCGAGCCGCTCGTTGATCGCGTCGACAGCGGGCTCGTCGGGTTCGGCTGGCTCGTCGTCATCCGGTTGGTCCGTCTCGTCGGGCTCTGCGTCCGGATAGGTAACGTTTGAACCAGCCGACAAACAGCCAGCAACCCCACTGCCAACAGCTACCCCTGCAATCGCAAGGTATCGACGGCGTGTGGGGTGCATGAATCCGACTGGTCGTTAGTAGATAATAAACCCCACGTTCACAATTATCAGCACTGACAAGCGGCGGGCTTTTTCCGGCCACTCCCCTACGGCCGGTATGGTTGTTCACACCGACGTTCCCCCACGGACACTCGGCGTCGACCTCCGCGAGGAGGGTGTCGTCGTCACCTATGCCGACGGCCGGTCGACGCTCTACCGTGGCGTCCCACAAACAGTCAGTGGCTCTCTGCAGACAGCTCCCGGCAAAGAGACGCACGTGCTCGTCACGGATCCGACTGAGACCGAAGGCGTGCTGTTGTACGTCAACGATCTCAAAACCGCCGACGAAATCCTCGAAGACACCGGTGTCGGCCGCATTCTCCTTGATGAGGGCGACCGCGAGGAGGTTTTTCCCGGCGTCAGCGTGAGCCGAACCGACGGCCTCCGGACGACTGTCGAAGTCGACCCGGACGAGGCCGGCGGCCGCGTCTTCGTCTTCGTCGAAGACGACTGGGGCGAAGCAAGCTACGAGTTTGTTGAGGACGACTCCGCATAGCGACAGACAGATGAGTCTCACAAAACAGTGGCAATCGCTGGATCGGTCGACAGTAACTCGCGCCCCGGAACACTACGGACTGTACGAACTGGGCGACAGCGATGGCACCAGTCTCGGTGTCGGCATTGGCGTCCTACAGGACGAACTCAAAGAGGCACTCGCCTATGGTCGACCCGCGAGTTTCGAGCAAAGCAAGGCCGCAAGCGACGCCGGCACCGCGACACAGGTTCGCTGGGAGCGAGCGACCGGAAAAGCCCACGCCGAGCGGCTCCTCGACGAACACCGCTAAGCGACCGAAGTATGCTCCGGATAACATAAACCGCCGGCGACCCAAACACGTCTATGAGCGAGGATGCGGGAGTCGAACTCACCGTCCGAAGTGCTGAAAAGCGGGACGCCGGCCGCGGCATCGCCCGCCTGCCCGACGGCGCGATGCGGGAACTCGGCGTGCTGAGCGGCGACACCGTCGTGATTGATGGGGCGGCCGCAACGGTCGCCAAAGTCTGGCCCGGCGGTCACGCGGTCGATGCCGGCTCGGTGTTGATCGACGCCGACACCCGGACGAACGCGAGCGTAAAAGTCGGCGAAACCGTCCGCGTCCGCAAGGAACCGGTCTCGGAAGCAACACGGGTGCGGCTTTCGGCCCCGGACGAACTCGCCAAAGCTGACGTGTCTCACGATACCATCGAGACCGCAGTCAAACGCGACATTCGTGATCGTCCGATTCGCGAGGGCGAAGGCGTCCGGATCGAGCGACTCGCCGGCAGCCGCTTTACGGTCAGAGACACCGAACCGGAGGGCACCGTCCGGGTTACTGATTCGACGCGACTGACAGTCGACCCACTGCCGGAGCCGCCGGCTGACAGGACGACGTCGACCACCCAACCCACAGCCAGCCAGCCACAGTCGGTCGACGGCTCGGAGCCGAGCCGGCCGGCGACGGGCGTCACCTACGAGGATATCGGCGGGCTCGACGAGGAGCTCGAACTCGTCCGCGAGATGATCGAACTCCCGCTGTCCGAACCGGGTGTGTTCACGCGGCTGGGCGTCGAGCCGCCGAAAGGCGTGCTGCTGCATGGCCCACCCGGCACTGGCAAAACACTGATCGCCAAAGCGGTCGCCAACGAGGTCAACGCCACCTTTCTGACGGTTTCGGGCCCCGAAATCATGTCGAAATACAAGGGCGAGTCCGAAGAACGACTCCGCGAGGTGTTCGAGGAGGCCAGTGAGGACGCTCCGTCGATCATCTTTTTCGACGAGATCGACTCGCTGGCTCCGAAACGCGAAGACGGCGGCGATGTCGAGAGCCGCGTTGTCGGCCAGCTGCTGTCGCTGATGGATGGGCTGAACGCCCGCGGCAACGTGATCGTCATCGGCGCGACCAACCGCGTCGACTCGTTGGATCCCGCCCTCCGCCGTGGCGGACGATTCGACCGAGAGATCGAGATCGGCGTCCCCGGTGAAGCGGGCCGCCGGGAAGTCCTGGATGTCCACACCCGTCGGATGCCGCTGGCCGGTGACGTGAGCGTTGAGAAACTTGCCTCCCGGACCCACGGCTTCGTGGGTGCGGATCTCGAATCGCTGACAAAGGAGGCCGCAATGACCGCGCTTCGGCGAACCAGACAGGCCGGCGACCCGTTGCGAGATATCAAAATCACACGCGCCGACTTCGAGAGCGCGATGGCCGCCGTCGAACCCAGCGCGATGCGGGAGTACGTCGCCGAAACCCCAACCACCGATTTCGACGACGTGGGCGGACTCGGCGAGGCAAAAAAGCAGCTCGAACAGGCCGTAACCTGGCCCCTGATGTACGGTCCGCTGTTCGATGCTGCCGACACCGCCCCCGCCGCCGGCGTCCTCCTGCATGGCCCGCCGGGGACCGGCAAAACGCTCCTGGCGCGGGCGATCGCTGGCGAAAGCGAGGTCAACTTCATCCAGGTCCAGGGGCCCGAACTCTTGGATCGCTACGTTGGCGAATCCGAGCGCGCGGTCCGAGAGGTGTTCGAGCGCGCCCGCCAGGCCGCCCCGGCCATCGTCTTTTTCGACGAGATCGACGCCATCGCCGGCGACCGCGACAGCCTCGGCAGCGATTCGGGCGTGGGCGATCGGGTGGTTTCACAGCTCCTGACCGAGCTGGATCGGCTCAGCGACAACCCGAATCTAGTCGTTCTGGCCGCAACGAACCGCCGCGACAGCCTTGACGGCGCGCTCCTGCGGGCAGGTCGACTCGAACGCCACATCGAAGTTCCAGAGCCGGACCGCGAGGCCCGGCGGGCGATTCTCGATGTCCATACCCGGAACAAACCCCTGGAGGATGGTGTCGACCTCGATTCGATTGCCGACGACACCGAGGGGTATTCGGGAGCCGAACTCACGTCGATCTGCCGGGAGGCCGCACTGTTGGCAATCATACAAGTTGCCGGCAACTATGAAGGAGAGACCGCAAACGAGCATGTCGACGAGCTGGTGATCACCAACGACCAGTTCGAGACTGCCCTCCAGTCGGTTGCGGCCAGCCGGTAAGCTGTCGGGACCCGTGGTTTCAAATCGCCAGCCGTCGTACGGGCCGATATGAGTGACGAAGAGCCGATGACCGAACAGCCACTAACTGATGCCCGCGCCGACCAACTCAAAACCGCCTGCCGGAGTGCGGTCGGCGACAGCTGCCGGTCGGTGACCTACTTCGATGCGACCAACTACATGCAGGTGTATCTCCGCGGCGACCTCGAACAGGACGCCGACCTCATGTCGTTTATCGGCCACGAGTGGCACGACTACA
>CAZOOU010000016.1:0-16966 GCA_964581495.1 uncultured Haloferacaceae archaeon | reverse complement strand
TTGCACGACCGACGATCAGAATATAGATCGGCTCGACGACCTCGCCGCCGCCGAACGCCGGGGCGGCTCGACCTGCGACGAGCTGGGTCTCGTCAGTGTTGTAGTGCAGCACCTTGCCGACGCGGTCCAGATACAGCTGTGAGAGCGCCCGCGAGACGCTTTCGGCGATCCCGTCGCTGATCGAATCCGGATGCCCGACGCCTTTCCGCTCGACGATCTCGACCGATTGGTCCTCGACAGCCTGCCGGTCGAGTTCGCTGACCTGAATGTTCCGACTCATTGACGGCCCTTTGTCGGCAGCCATTCTATAACTTGCGGAAACCTATTGTGAGTATAAAATAACTATGGGACATATTACGGCTCGTCAGCGAGCAGTAATCCGAGATACGACGTTCGGATCTGCTCGCTCGAATCGAGGCCGAGACTCGACAGAACGTCGACTGCACCCTCTCGAACCGATTCGACCGCGTCTTCGGTTGTCTCCTGTTCGATCTCGACGAACTCGCCGAGTCCAGCGACGCTATCGAGCGTGATCGTATACCCATCCAGCGCGTAGAACTCTCGGTCTTTTTCAACCGTTGCGGCCGGCTCGAATCCCAGTCCATCAAGCACGCCTGCAAGTGCCTGCTCGCTGTCGACTGTCGTCTCGTGTTCCTCGCGGGTTTTCGATTCGCGCTCGACCAGCGGTCCCTTATAGGTGAGTTTGGTGACCGCCTCGCCGTTGGCTGGCTCCTCGCGGCGAATCCGGAGCGCCTCGTCGGTTTCGGCGAACTCGCGATGGGGGGCGTTGTAGTAGGTGTCGACCTGCCGGCGGCTGTCGACGTGGTCGGCGTCCAGTGTTTCGAGCCGACTGCGGACCGCGTCGTGGTCGGCCTGCAGTTTGAGTTCGACTTCGTACATACTCGCGTGTGGCTACCGGCAAAAAAGAGCCTGTGGGTCGGCCGCCGCGAACCGTGCTTCTTAAGGGTGCCTCAACAGTTGTTCGGAGTATGAGTGATGACCAAGCCGAGGCAGACGCTGCCGAGGCTGATGAGTCTGCAGACGCCGAATCGGAAACCGAACAGGACGGATTCGCACGTGGCGATTTCGTCAAACTCGACTACACCCTCCGCACGACCGACGACGACGATGTCGTCGACACGACGATCCTGGAGGTCGCCGAAGAGGCTGGTATCGACACCGACGAACACGAGTTCTCCCCGCGGACGGTCATCATCGGCGAGGGCCACGTCTTCGAGTCGGTCGACGAGTCGCTGGTCGGCAGCGAGGTCGGCGACGAGGCGTCGGTTATCGTCTCGCCCGAAGAGGCGTTCGGCGAGTACGACCCCGAGGAGGTCAAAACGATCAGCGCCGACAAAATCCCCGAAGACGACCGCTACCCCGGCGCAAACGTCCAGATCGACAACCAGCGTGGTCACATCGAGACGATCATCGGCGGCCGCGCACGCGTCAACTTCAACCACCCGCTGGCCGGCGAAGAACTCGAATACGAGTACGAAGTGCTCGAGGAAGTCGACGACGACGAGGGCAAAGCCGAGGGCATTCTCGGTATGTACCTCCAGCACGCCCCACCGCTGTGGATCGAGACCGACGAGGTCGAAGAGGAGGTCCCCGTCGACCCGGATGAGGACGACGAAGACGCCGAACCCGAGTTCGAAACCCAAACGGTCGAAAAAGAGACGCTGTACATCGAATCGACCCCACAGCTGACGATGAACCAGCAGTGGATGATGTCCAAAGGCCAGATCGCCCAAGAGATCATCTCGAAAACGGGTATTGACCGACTCGTCGTCCAGGAGATCCTCGACGGTGCCGGCGGCGGCATGTTCGGCGGTATGGGCGGCCTCGGTGGCCTCGGCGGCGGCGATGTCGAAGAGGCACTCGACGACGTCGACCTCGACGATGTCGACCTTGATGCCGACGAACTCGCCGAAGAGATCGAAGACGAAGCCTAACGCGGTACCGGCGGCACTCGCGGACAGCCATTTTTATATCTCACCGCCAGTGAGAGAGGTCAATGGATCTCGACGACGCACAGGCTGATCTGACGGTTGCGGCAGCAGTCGCCGGCTGTACGGTCATGGTGACAGTGGTGCTCGAATACATACTGGCTGCCGAGGCGTCGATCGTCCTTCGGCTCTCGCCGCTGTTCGTCTACTTCGTGTATCTGTTTGGTCACCGCCAGTTGCCAGAAAGCCTCGGGCAACCACGTCCCTGGATCGCGCTGACTGCGCTCGTCGGGATGGCGGTCGTCTTTCTCGCCCTCTGAGCAGCGTCGACCGAGAACACAACTCTTCGCCCGAAAGTATTCCCCGTATACTTATCAACGAGACGTTGGATGCAGCAGTATGCGACTCCTCCAACGATTCAAAACCGGGCTGACGCTCACCCGCGATAGCCTGACCGTCCTCCGCAATCACCCCGATCTGCTGTTGTTTCCGTTCGTGAGCGGCATCGCCACGTTGCTGTTCGGTGCGGTGTTGTATCTGACCGTCTTTGTCGGTGGGCTTCTCGGCGGTGGGATCGAGTATTTCGCGCTGTTCGCCTTTTATTTCGTGACGACGTTCGTTGCCTCGTTTTTCACCGCCGCGCTGGTGTCGTCTGTCGACGACGTGTTTCACGGCCGGAACCCAACCCTCCGGGGCGGTGTGGCCGCCGCGTGGGAGATGAAAGCCGAACTCGCCGTCTGGTCGGTGATTTCGGCGGTCGTCGGCGTGCTGCTCCGCTCGATGGAGCGCTCCGATTCGGCCCTTTCGCGGATCTTCGCCGGCCTGTTTGCGCTCGGCTGGACGATCACGACCTTCTTCATTATCCCGGTGATCGTCTTCGAGGATGTTTCGGTCCGCGAGATGTTCTCGAAGAGTGCGGGCACGTTCCGTGAGACCTGGGGCGAGACCTTTTCGTCGACGCTCGGCATTGGACTGATTCAGTTCGTCGGCTGGCTGGGCGGAATGGCCATCGTCGTCGCCGTCGGCGGCGTGCTGTTCACCGTGGTGCCGGCGGTCGGCACCAGCACCGTCATTCTCGGCGCTGTCGGCGTTTCTGTCGGCATCTATCTCGTCGGCCAAACGGTCCAGGGAATCGCCAAAACCGCACTCTACGTGTATGCTTCCGAAAGGATGGTCCCATCCGAGTTCGATAACTTCGATTTCAAAACAATGGGTGGCCGAACCCGTAACTCGACGAACTCCGACAGTCCGACGATGACCTCTTTTAAGTAGCCGGTGCCTACCCCACCGTTTATAAGGGGCTACTGCTCTGGTTTCGGCTCAGTCGTAATGCCTGGCTCGTTGCTCGCGATGATGACGACCTGGTCGGTGATGTCTTCCATCGTGTTGGCGAGTTCGTCGAACAGGATCGCAAACTCCCGATACATCAGTGGCTGGTCGATATCATCGTCGGCAAACGCCGTCGAGATCACTGAGTTTCGAAGCTCGTCGCACGTCGATTCCATCGCGCGGACGGCTTCGATATCCGCGGTGAGATCGGTCGACTCATTCGTTCGACTCATGGCGTGGACGAAGTCGACGACGACCGCTTCGAGGGCTTCGAGCCCATCTGCGATCTCGTAGCCCATCTCGTGGAGGCCCTCGAAACACTCGTTGTCGTGGGGCGGTCGCATCATCAACAGCTCTTGGGCGATGCGTTCGGTGTGGTTGGCGATCACATCGAGCGTCCCGTAGAAACTGATCAGCTCGGAGGCATTGAAATGCACACGGCTGTTGAGCAGGCCGATCTCGTCGGGGCCGGCGTTCGTGATCGTCCCGTTGATCTCGCGGTTGAGCCCGTCGCACTCGCTTTCGATCTCGCCGATCGTTTTGAACGTCGACTCGTAGTCGCCGTCGGTGGCGTACTCGTCGAGAATCTCGGGCAGGAGTGCGACGCAGTCGGTCAAGCGATCCAGATACGTCTCGGTTTGGGCGTCGAGTTCGTCGCCAAAAGTCGGGCCTGCTGCCATGGTTGTTAGGTGGACCGACGCGTGTCAGAACTTAATAACTGTCGTTGCCTGTATGTCAGCGCTCAGATCACGTCCATCGCATCCAGCCGTTCCGGGAGATAGGTCTCGGTGACGAAATCCAGGCCACGGGCGGCGAGTGCCTGCTGTTCGGCCTTTTTACCGATTTCAAGCTGGAGCTCGATCTGTTCGGTCCAGTACTCCGTCTGGTAGCGCGGATCCGTGAGTTCGGATTCGAGGGCGTTGATATCCGAATCCGCCAGCGGGTCGGTCGGCAGGTCGTACTCGACGATGTCGCTGGGCTGGATTCCGATGTATTCGGCTTCCGGCGTCGCCAGATACTCCGAGAGATGCGCCGACTTGATCGACCCATACGCGACCGAGCCGTAGATCCGGTAGGACCACGGGTCGCCGTCACAGAAGACGGTTATTGGCAGGTCTAGCTCGTCGTGGAGCCGTTTGATGATCCGCCGGGTTGCGCGGGCCGGCTGGCCTTTGAGATGGACCACGAGACAGTTGTACTGCTCGTCGAACCCGTTTTCGATCAGCCGATCCCGCATCCCGCCGGTCTCCACACAGAGAACGAAATCGATCTCGGCGTCGAGAAACTCGATCGTATCTGGATTGTTTGGAATCTGATAGCCACCTTCTCCCACATCCTTTTGACAGTGGATCTCGCGTTCGCCGCGGCGGGTCTGTTCGCGCAACAACAGCGGACCCATCAGCGTCGCACCCGACTCCTCCGGTCGCATGTGGAAATCCTCACGGGTGACCTTCGAGACGATCTCCAGATCCTCGATCAGCTGGTTGGACTCGTCTTGGTCCGAGAAGTGAGCCTCCTTGTTGTCCCAAGACTCCGAGAGATAGTACAGCTCACGCAGCGTCGACGAGCGGTCTTCATCGAGCTGGTTGGCAAGGAATTCGATGGTGTACACCGCTTTGAGAAGCTTGCGGGCTCCCCGCACGGAGTTGGCCGACCGCGAGGAGGTGCGGTCGCCGTACACCCACACACCAGAGTTCTTGTCGTACTCGATGTTGCTTTTCGTTCGGGTCGGCAGCGTCATCTCGGGGATCTGGCCGCCGGCAAACTGGTCGTAAAACTCCGCCGCAAGGTCGATGAGCTGTTCTCGGGCTCGTTGTTCGTCGGTTTGTGTGCTCATTGGTTAGGCGTTCAGGGTTAGTTTCTCGTCTTCGACGCCGTCGACGGTGATATCGAAGTCGGCTCCATCCTCGACTGAATAGCTGAGTTCGGCTTCCTCGCCGGCTGAGACGGCGGGCGACCACTGAATGTACCACTCGTCGTCAAGGTCGACCACGCTCGCATCACCGTTGAGCTCCTGTGGCTCGACGCTGACGATTTCGGTGATCTCGGGTGTCTCGCTTCGGTCCGAGTAGTTTTCGACCGAGAGCGTCACCGTTCCGTTGCTGATCTCGCGGTCGATACAAAGGTTGTTCATAATCCGGCCCATTGCGCCTTCGATGTTGGGCCGTTCTCTCCCCGTCACTTCGGCGACTTTGTCGGCCATTTCGGGCAGAATGCGACTCAGCACATCCTGTTTTTCTTGTCGCTTTTCGAGCGACCGGCGCTTGTTGAGATAGGATTTGAGCTCGCGGGCAGCCTCGCGGATCGCCAGCTCGATTTCGTCTTCGATGGCCGGAATGTTGGCGAGGGCGTCTTTCGATTCGCTGGTAAATGGAACGTTCGTAGAGGCGACGTGGACCATCAGGACCGCGGGGCCGTTCGGAATCCCGCTGCCGCCGGGCTGGTCGAGGCGGTAGTTCCGCCAGCCAATTGATTTCACGACATCGGTAATCGCACACGCACCTTGCTGGTAGACCAGCGGCACACGGTTCGCAAACCGAAGGAGGTCGACCTTTCCTTCGGCTTTCAGGTCGCCCCCATACGCGATGCCCGCCTCGACGATGAACGGATCGCCGCCGTGGACATCCGCATCCCGCGTGGCTGCGGCATAGAAGTCGGCGTCGTACTCTTTGCGGAGGCCGGCCTCAACGAGTTCGGCGGTGATCGGCGACAGGCAGTCCGTGGGCGGCGCAAGGATGTTCGTCTCGCGCATCGCTTCGAGGAGTTCGCTGGCGGTATCGCGGCTGTCGGCGATTTCGCGGACCTTGGGTGGGTCGTCCGGAACCGTGCGGGCGACGTCCCAGAGCGCATCGATAATGTTCTCGCGGGCGGTTTCGCCGACGGTCACGTCGTCGTACTCGACAGTCGCATCGGCGGCGTCCTCGACCAACGATTCCAGTGCTTTGTGCGTTACTCGGAACGTCGATCCCTCCAGGTTGGCGATCCGCCGAGCAATGCGCTCGGCGAGTGCTTGGACGGTCGCGTCGTCCTTTCGGGTACTCGTCGCGTCGTCGACCAGCGTGTAGATTGCCGGGGTGAGCCGGTCGGTTCCGTCCTCGTCGTCGGGCTCGAAGGCGGTGAGTTCGGCCCAGACTGCTTCGACTGCGTTTTGGCGGACTGTCGAGCCAAAGGTGCGGCCCGTGTCATCCTCAACGCTGTCGGCGATGTTGTCGACGATCTCGACTACCTCCGCGTGGGCGGTTCGCTCGCGGCTGGTGAGTACGGATTCGATCTCACCGGCGAACGATTGGGTGGCGTCTGCACCCTTGTTCGAGACTGCCGCAGTGACTGCGGCCGTGAGGTCGACGTTGAGCGTCGGTGTCGGCCACGAAACCTCCCGACCGTAGTGGCGGTCTCGGAAGTTATCAATGACCTTGCTGGCGGTCTTTTTGCCGACGCGGGTGAACTCCTCTTGGAGAAACCCAGAGACGGAGTAGGACTCAGTTGCGGCCAGCATCTTCAGGAGCGTCCCGAGTTCGACCCCGTGAGGGTGCGGGCGGATCTCACTGGTCTCGGCGGGCAGTTGGTCGGTGCCGCGTTCGAACTTCAGGGGCGCGTCGAGTCCCGGCTCGCGGAGTTCGATCCGGGCGTGTGGGTTGACGACCGCAGTGTGTTTGATGTAGTCGTGGAGCTGTTGGCGCGCCCGCATGTTGGCCTCCATCTCCAACTCGATTCGCGTGCCGTGGGTTCGGTCCCACGTGGTCGTTTTTGAGTCCCTGATTTCGGGCTCGTTGGTGTCGGTGTCGATAATCAGCTCGAAGTATTCGGCCTTGTCTGCCTCCTGGGTTCGACTCGTGATCTTGGCTGGCTTCCCGCTTGTGAGCTGCGAGTAGAGCACGGCCGCCGAGATACCGATCCCCTGCTGGCCGCGAGACTGCTCTCTGGCATGGAACCGCGAGCCGTACAGGAGTTTTCCGAAGACCTTCGGGAGCTGTTCTTTGGTGATGCCGGGACCGTTGTCCTCGATGATGAGTTTGTAGTAGTCACCAACTTCCGTAATTTCGACGTAGATGTCGGGCCGAAAGCCGGCCTCTTCGGTTGCATCGAGCGCGTTGTCGACGGCCTCTTTGACCGCCGTCACAAGCCCGCGTGCGCCCGAATCGAAGCCGAGCATGTGCTTGTTTTTTTCGAAGAACTCGGCGATAGAGATCTCGCGTTGGCCCTTGGCCAACTCTTCGGCGATCCCCTCGTCTGCACCGAGTTCTGCCTGGAATGACGTCATTCTATACAGAATGGAATCCCTGCGGGCATTAAAACCTGTTCGGCGCGGCAACACAAAACAGTCCACCGTCGGCTGGGTGGATTCTACAGTGTGACAATCCGTGTCACACAATACAAACGAATTTACAGTTGTTACGCCCGCGCGTGCGAGGGCTTTATGCTGGGGGAACGACTAACCTAACCAAGTTCTATGTCAGGCGAAAATGAATACGGGGCCGGACAAATTCAGGTCCTCGAGGGCCTTGAGGCTGTCCGGAAGCGGCCGGCGATGTATATCGGCTCGACGGACGGCCGCGGGCTCCACCATCTCGTTTATGAGGTCGTCGACAACTCCATCGACGAGGCGCTGGCAGGCCACTGTGATCACATCGAGGTGACGATCCACGACGACAACTCGGTGTCGGTCTCCGACGACGGCCGCGGGATTCCGGTCGACACCCACGAACAGTACGACCGCCCCGCGCTGGAAGTCATCATGACCGTCCTCCACGCGGGCGGGAAGTTCGACAACAAATCCTACCAGGTGTCGGGTGGCCTCCACGGCGTCGGCGTTTCGGTCGTCAACGCCCTGTCGAAATCTCTCGAAGTCGAAGTCAAACGTGACGGCCACGTCTGGCACCACCGGTTCGACCACGGCGAGCCGGAGTCAGGAGCCTTCGAGCAGGTTCGACCGATGGACGAGGGCGAAGAAACCGGGACGACGATTCGGTTTTGGCCCGACGACGACATTTTCGAGACCACTGATTTCACCTACTCGACGCTGGCGAACCGACTCCGCGAACTCGCCTTCCTGAACTCCGGAGTTGCCATCGCGCTCGAAGACGAACGATCCGACGACCACGACCAGTTCCGCTACGAGGGCGGAATCCGGGAGTTCGTCGGCTACCTCAACGAAACCCGAACGCCGATTCACGAGGAGGTCATCTACTTCGAAGACGACGACCAAGATATTCAGGTCGAAATCGCCATTCAGGCGACCGAAGAACTCCAAGGATCGGTCCACGCCTTTGCCAACAATATCAACACCCGTGAGGGTGGCACGCACCTCACTGGGTTCAAAACCGCACTCACTCGAGTAATCAACGACTACGCAAACGAACACGGGCTGACTGATGACCTCGACGAAAACCTCAAAGGCGAGGACGTTAGGGAGGGCCTAACCGCGGTTATTTCGGTCAAACACCCGGACCCGCAGTTCGAAGGCCAGACCAAAACCAAACTCGGCAACAGTGAAGTTCGAGGAATCGTCGAGAGTGCGACTCACCAACATCTCCGAACGTATCTCGAAGAAAACCCGGACACTGGAAAGGCGGTCGTCAGCAAGGCCGCCGAGGCCGCCCGCGCCCGAAAAGCAGCCAAAAAGGCCGAAGAGTTGACCCGGCGGAAAAGCGCCCTGGAGTCGACCGCGCTGCCCGGCAAACTTGCGGACTGCCAGACACGCGATCCGGCCGACAGCGAACTGTTCGTCGTCGAGGGCGACTCCGCAGGTGGGTCGGCTAAACAGGGCCGTGACCGACACAACCAAGCGATTCTCCCAATTAAAGGGAAAATCCTCAACGTCGAGAAACACCGCCTGGATCGAATCCTCGAAAACACCGAGATCCGCGCGCTGATCACCGCAATCGGTGCGGGGATCGGCGAGGAGTTCGACATCGACGAGGCACGCTATCAAAAGATCATCATTATGACTGACGCAGACGTCGACGGTGCGCACATCAGAACGCTGCTGTTGACGCTGCTGTATCGTCATATGAAGCCGCTGATCGAAGCAGGGTACGTCTATGCTGCGCAACCACCCCTGTATCGAGTCCGGTACCGCGGCGAAACCTACGACGTGATGACCGAGAACGAACGCGACGAGGTCGTCGAAGAGAAATGCAACGGCAACCCCACCCAAGTACAGCGATTTAAGGGACTCGGCGAGATGAACCCTGACCAGTTGTGGGAGACGACGATGGACCCCGAAAACCGGATCCTCAAACGCATCACAATCGAGGACGCCGCCGCCGCAGACCGGATGTTTTCGGTGCTGATGGGTGATGCGGTCGAACCGCGGAAACAGTTTATCAAAGAACACGCGACCGACGCCGAATGGGTCGACATCTAAACTCATGAGCGCAGACCTACCTGACAACCCCGACATCGACGCTGCACGCATCGAGACCGCCAGGATCGAAGACGAGATGGAGCAGTCGTATATCGACTACGCCATGTCGGTGATCGCCGGGCGCGCACTGCCTGACGTTCGAGACGGCCTCAAACCCGTCCACCGCCGGATTCTGTACGCGATGGACGAAGCCGGCGTTTCGTCGGGCTCTGCACACCGAAAGAGCTCCTCGATCGTCGGCGAGACGATGGGTGACTACCACCCGCACGGCGACAGCGCGATCTACGACACACTCGCCCGGATGGCCCAGGATTTCTCGATGCGCTACCCGCTCGTCGACGGCCAGGGTAATTTTGGCTCTGTTGACGGCGACCCACCGGCAGCCATGCGGTATACGGAGGCTCGGATGGCTCCGATTGCCGAGGAGCTGCTCGAAGACATTGATAAGGATACGGTTGATTTCAAATCCAACTACGACGACCGGCTGATGGAACCCGACGTGCTGCCGTCGGCGTTTCCGAACCTGCTTGTCAACGGCTCGTCGGGAATCGCCGTCGGGATGTCGACCAACATCCCGCCGCACAATCTCGGCGAGGTAATCGACGCAACCGTCCACCTGATCAACAACCCCGACGCAACCGTCGAGGACCTGATGGACCACGTCAAAGGCCCCGATTTCCCGACCGGCGCGAACATCGTCGGCCGGGCGGGCGTCCACAGCGCGTATAAAACGGGCCGTGGCCGCGTCCGCATCCGCGCGGAGTTCGAAACCGACGAAGAGGAGGGCCGAATCGTCATTAACGAACTCCCGTTCCAGGAGAACAAATCCCGACTCGTCGAGCGCATTGCCGACGATGTCAACGAGGGCAAGTTAGAGGGAATCCGCGATCTCCGCGACGAGTCCGACCGCGACGGGATCCGCGTCGTTATCGAACTCAAACGGGACGCGATGGTCGACGTCGTCAAAAACCAGCTCCTCGAGAGCCATCTCGAACGCACCTTTGGGGTCATCAACCTCGCTTTGGTCGACGGCTCGCCGCAGGTGCTCACGCTCCAAGAGACGATCCAACACTATCTGGACCACCGCCGCGAGGTCGTCCGTCGACGCTCGCAGTACGAACTCGACGAAGCCGAGGATCGCGCCCATATCCTCAAAGGGCGGCTCACCGCGCTCAACAACGTCGACAGCGTTGTCGAGACGATTCAGGACGCCGAGGACCGGGACGCAGCGAAAGCGGCCCTCCGCGAACAGTTCGACTTCTCCGAGCCGCAGGTCGAACACATCGTCGCCATGCAGTTGGGCTCGCTGACCTCGATGGAGGCCCAAGAGATCGAAGACGAGTACGAGGAGGTCCAAGCCCGGATCGAACGCCTCACCGAGATTCTGACCGACGAATCCGAACTGCTCGGTGTGATCGAATCCGAACTGCTCGACATCAAAGACCAGTACGCCGACGAACGGCGAACATCGTTTATCGAAGACACTGGCTCGGTCGCCCACGAGGATCTGATTCCCGAGGAGGATTCGGTTGTCGTCATGTCCGAAGCCGACTACATCAAGCGCGTGCCGCTGTCGACGTTTTCGGCCCAAAACCGTGGCGGCAAGGGGATTATCGGTACTGATCTCAAGGAGGGCGATTCGGTTTCGTCGGTGTTCGTGGCCAACAGCCACGACTATCTGCTCTGCTTTACGAACCACGGCCAGATCTACACGCTGCGCGGGTTCCAGATTCCCGAGATGAGCCGGACCGCGCGCGGCAAATCCGCGGTCAATCTGCTGGATCTCGACAGCGACGAAGAACTCACCGCGGTCGTCAATATGGACGACATCGCAAGCGACGAGATCGACGGCGACCGGTATCTGACGATGGTCACCCGGGATGGCTACATCAAACGCACCTCCGTCGAGGAGTTCCAGAATATCCGTACGACCGGGATTCGCGCCCTCCGGCTCGAAGACGGCGACAAACTGGTCGACGTCGAAGTCACTGATGGCGATCGGACGCTCGTCATCGGGACGGCCAACGGAATGGCGATCCGGTTCGACGAAAGCGACGTGCGATCGATGGGCCGAACCGCCCGCGGGGTTCGGGGTGTCGACCTCCAAGGAGACGATACGGTCGCCGGCGTCGCCGGCGTCGACACTGACCGACACAGCTGGGTGCTCACCGTCACGAAAAACGGTTACGGCAAACGCTCGGATATCGAGGAGTACCGCGTCCAGTCCCGCAACGGCAAGGGGTTGATCGACATCAAAACCGGCGACAGAAACGGGCCGGTCTGTGCAACTGAAACCGTCGGCCCTGGCGATCACCTCCTGGTGATGAGCAGCGAGGGACAGATCATGCGTACGCCCGTCGAGGGGCTCTCGATTGTCGGCCGCAACACGATGGGCGTGATCGTCATGGAACTCGACGACGGCGACCAAGTCGCCTGTCTCGACGTGATTCCACGCGAGATGGTGACCGACGAATCCGAACAGGAAGTCGACATCGAAGCGTCGGCCGAAACCGACGACGAGGCGCTCGAAGCCTCAGACGAGTAGAAGGAAACCATCAGTCGACTACGTTTCGACTCGCAAAGTAGGAGAACTCTTTTACAGAATCACAAGGAGAATGCCCCGAGGCTTGACCCCGAGGTTATTCACGAGCGATCAACCCGGATGAGTTCGTCGGCTCGCGCCGCGAACGCGATTGCCTCGGGACCAAACGAGTCCGCATACCGAACCAAGAGCGTCAAGACCGTTTCGGGGCTGTCGACGACGTACTGCTCGGAGCGATCAAGCAGGCCATCGTCTTCGAGCTCTCCGGCATAGTTGCTGACGGTCGCTCGCGAGACATCGAGGCGGTCGGCAAGCGCGCTGCCAGTTTCGGCAGGCGATTCGAGCAGTTCGATCAACATCTTTCGCGGCGTTTCACGCCGGAGATAGCCAAGTGCAACCTGTTCGAACTCGCTGAACCGCTCGGCCGGGAAAAACCGACGGTACTCGCCGTCACGCCGTGAATCGATCTCGCCGGCGTCGACAAGCGCCCGCAGGTGGTGTTGGGTCTCGCCCGTCCCGAGTTTGAGATCGTCTCTGAGTTTCGAAAAGTGTGCGCCGGGCGTCGTCGACAGATAGCCACGAATCGCATCGGGCACCTCACTGCGAGAGTCGTCGCCTGAGGTGCCGCTGGCGACACCGACAAACGGCGTGGTTGCTCCGAGCGCGGCAAACCGCCGGAGCGTTGTTCGTTTCCGTTCGTCGACTGAGTCGCCCATCTATCAGTTCGTAAGGTGAATGGCACATAAAAGTATGCCGACCCTAATACGGCGAAAACAGTAGTTAGGGACCGTTTAACAGCCGTCTACTGCCACCAGTAGACAGGATACTGATCTGGTAGTGACCAACTACTGTTCGGTTTCGGTCAGCGGTTCTTCTTCGTCGGCTTCGTCGATTACTTCATCCGGGCTTTTGATCGAGCCCTCGCCGGTTTTGACCTGCTCGGCTTCCTGTTCGAGCTGTTCGATATCCATCTCGGCGGCCTGGTCGATCTCGCCGAGGATCTCGTCGATATCGTCGAGCCCGAGCATCTTGCGCGTCTCGTCGTCGAACTCTTTGCCTTCGAGGCCTTCGCTCTGTTGGATGTCGCTGCCGGTCAGCTGCTTGCCGTAGCGGCCGACAAGCGAGGTGAGCTCTTGGGGCAGGATGAACGTCGACGATTCGCCCTGGCCGATGCGTTCGAGACTCTCCATGCCGCGTTCGATGATGGCGCGTTCGCCCATTGCTTCGGCGGATTTCGCACGGAGCACCGTCGAGATCGCATCACCCTGTGCTTCGAGGATTTGGCTCTGTTTTTCACCCTGTGCGCGGATGATGTCACTCTGTTTGTCACCCTCGGCCTTTTCGACCGCACTGCGGCGTTCACCTTGGGCTTCCAGAATCATCGCCCGCCGGCGACGCTCTGCGGAGGTCTGTTGTTCCATCGCCTGCTGGACCTCTTTGGAGGGGTTGACCTCGCGGACCTCGACGCTCTCGACACGGATTCCCCACTCGTCGGTGGGTTCGTCGAGTTCCTCGCGGATTTTGGCGTTGATCTCCTGGCGTTTGTTCAGCGTATCGTCGAGTTCCATGTCGCCAAGCACGGCCCGAAGGGTGGTCTGGGCGAGGTTAGAGACTGCCTTCTTGTAGTCGTCGACCTCCAAAAAGGCCTTTTTGGCGTCCATCACCTTGATGTAGACGACCGCGTCGGCAGTCACCGGCGAGTTGTCACGGGTGATCGCCTCTTGGCGGGGAACATCGAGCGTTTGGGTTCGCATATCGAACGCGTACGTCCGAGAGACGAACGGTGGGATGATGTTGAACCCCGGCTCGAGGAGCTTGCGGTACTCACCGAACACGGTGAGTGCCTTCTTTTCGTAGGCGTCGACGATCTCGACGGTCTGCCAGATCGTGACAACGACAAGGAGGATGAAAAGCAAGCCGACTGCGGTGAATGTGAGCGCGCCCAGCGCGCCCTGCAGCAGGTGTATTTCCATACCCTTTTTTGTACTGACAGGGTGATAAGCGTTGTCTTCATTACTTTAATCAGACACTTGTGAAGTGTTGAAAAAGACCTACTGCTCGAACTCGGGATCTGTTTGGCTCCGCTTTTCGAGGAATTCGGTGGCCGCGGTTTCGTCCTGTTCGGGTGGCTCGTCGTCGGACTCCGAGCCTGATCGACCTTTCGCCAGCTCGCGGTCGATATCGTCTTCGATGATCTCCAAGGACTCGACGGTAACGACGTTGCCACCGCCAGGGTCGACGACCATGACGTCGGTTCCCTCTGGAATATCAGTATCAAGCGACCGGGCGGAGTAGTAGGGATTAAAACCGCCGCCCTGGAGTTTGACCTCGCCGCCCGAGGCGGTCACACGTTCGGTGACACGGCCGGTTTTGCCTTGGAGTGCCTTCGAGTCGCTGGTTTGGGCTTGACCCTTGCCGCCGTAGAAGTCGAACTCGTTGTACAGATAAAAGCCAATGGCACCGAACAGTAACACCAAAAACCCGAGGACGAACGGGCTGAGTGCGATCAACGGACTCAACAACAACCCCGTGAGTCCAGCACCAAGCAGTCCAATCCCGACCACAATGAAGTTCGCCCCTGGTGCGAGAGCCTCGGCGAGCGAGATCAACAGCCCCGCCGTGATCAACAACAGCGGCAGGGTCTCGGGCGTAATGAGATCAAGCTGCAAGGCAACCATCATACGTCTGTTCGGGATTCGAGGTGCTTAATTTGCATGTTCGCTGACTGATCTCAGAGAGCCGTCGCGATCACGCCCAGTGTCAAGAGGACACCGAGACCGACAAAGACGGCATGTTCAACCGAGATCGGTTCCGGTTCGATCGGATCGGGCTCGGGCACCTCGGGTTCGGCCTCAGGGCCGACATCGTCGACACCGAACCGCCACTCGTGGTCGTCGTCTGGGGTGCCTTCGTTCATACCAGCGGTAGGGTCGCCGGACACATAGGCCTACCGTCTGGGTGTCCGAAGCACGTTGCCCTCGAAGACAACACCGCGTTCGGCATCGATGCTCAACATCTCGCCGTCCGCGATATTGTCGGGCACAGTGGCACCGCTTACCATCGGAATCCCGAGTTCACGGGCGATCACTGCGGGATAGCCAGTGATGCCTTCTCGGGCATCAATAATGCCGCCGATGGTGTCCAGCTCGCCGCTGAACTCCCCTTCGAACGCCGTCGACAGTGCGATGATCGCCCCCTCAGGGACGTCCGACAGATCGCCGTCGTCGAGTCGGACCAACGGGCCAGCGATCCGTCCGCCGACGATCTGTTTGCCGCTGGCGATCTTTTCGGCCGCGACGTGGACTTTCAGCATGTTGGTTGTCTGGGAGCGTTCGAGCCCCGAAAGCATCCCCGAGATGGCAACAACCGTATCGCCGCTTGCGGCAGCTTTCGAATCAAGGGCTGCCTGAACGCTGCCCTCGAGGATCGTTTCGACGTTCTCTTGGTACTCGAAGTAGCGCGGAATCACACCCCAGACCAACGCGAGTTGTCGACGAACGCGGTCGTTCGGCGTGGTCGCAACGATCGGGACCTGTGGGCGGAACTTGGCGGTTTTTTTGGCCGTATACCCCGATTCGCTGGCGGCGACGACGGCTTCGGCACCGATATCGCGGGCCAGATAGCGAGCCGACCGGGCCAGGGCCTCGGTTCTGGACTGGTCGCGGGCGGCTGGAACCTGTTGTTCGATGGTTTCGGCGTACTCGTCGGTCGCTTCGACCTGTGAGACGATGTTTGCCATCGTTTCGACGACCCGAACAGGATGGTCGCCGATCGCCGTCTCACCGGAGAGCATCACCGCGTCAGTGCCATCGAGAACGGCGTTGGCGACGTCGGAGGCTTCCGCGCGGGTTGGACGCCGCGAGTGGATCATCGAATCCAGCATTTCGGTGGCCGTGATAACCGGGACGCCTGCTCCAACGCACTTTTTGATGATCCGTTTTTGAATCACCGGGACGTCTTCGAGCGGGCATTCGACGCCGAGGTCACCACGGGCGACCATCACGCCGTCGGCCGCCTCGATGATTTCGTCGAGGTTGTCGACGGCCCCACGCCGTTCGATTTTGGCGATTACGGGGATGTCTCCGCCACCCAACTCGTCGAGTTCGTCGACGATTGCGTAGACGTCTTCGGCGTCCCGGACGAAACTGGCGGCGACGAAATCGGCCTTTTTGTCGGCCGCAAGCTGGAGTTCTTTGCGGTCGCCCTCGGTGATGAGTTCGATATCGAGGTCGACGCCGGGGATGTTGACGCCTTTCCGGCTCTGGAGTTTGCCGCCGGAGATGATTTCGGCGACAACGTCGCTGTTTTCGACGCGGAGGATTCTCGCTTCGATGCGACCGTCGTCAAGCAGGATCGTATCGCCGGCTTCGCATTCGTCGATCGAAACCGTGAGGCCGACGAACTCAGGCGTCGAGGTATCGCCCTTGGCAAACGTTACTTCGGAGCCCGTTTCGAGCATCACCGGCTCGTCGATTTCGGCGGTTCGGATCTCCGGGCCTTTGAGGTCGACCATCACGGCCACCGAGTCAGTCGAGTCGGCATCGACGTCGCGAACGCGGTCGATGACAGTTGCACGGTGGTCGGTCGAGCCGTGGCTCGCATTGAGGCGAGCCACCGACATCCCCGCATCTACAAGCGATCGGATTGTTTCCTGATCGCTTGAGGCGGGACCAAGCGTACAGACGATTTTCGCATGTCTCATACCTCGGAGTTCGGCTGACCAGTTAAAAAAGCCCCACGATATGGCTGGTGATCGGTCATGGTTTGTATACTCTTTTC
>CAZOOU010000015.1:0-17214 GCA_964581495.1 uncultured Haloferacaceae archaeon | reverse complement strand
CGTCGAGATAGTCCCAGGCTGCGGGGTCCATGCCGGGGGTGAATTTGACGAGTTCCACACTAGAATCAAGGTCGTCGTGGAGCGCGAGGTCGACCGCGCCGCGTTCGGTGTACTCCCTGCGGAATTCGATTGCGTCGCTGGCGACCGAGCCGTCGTCGCCCTCGTCGGCGGCAGCCTCGTAGTCGACCGTTCCCAGCGGTTTGTTGCCGACCGTCTCGAACGCATCCCGCCGCGAGGTGTGGTTTTTCCGGACGCGCGTGCCGCGGTGGAGCGCGCAGTCGGTGTCGCTGGCTTCGGCGTGCATGCAGACCAATACCTCCGCGCAGTCGGCTTTGGCGGCCTCGACTGCCGAAACCGCGTTCATCACGTTATCCGAGGAAGGTCGGTCAGCAGACCGCTGGCTGCCCGTAAAGACGATTGGGACCGGCGTATCCAGCATAAACGAGAGCACGGAGGCCGAATACTGCATTGTGTCGGTGCCGTGCATGACGACGACGCCGTCCGCGCCGGCTTCGATCTCCTCGTGGACCGCGCGGGCGAGTCGCTGCCAGATCGAGGGGTCCATGTTCTCGCTGAGGATGTTGGCGACGACGCGGCCCCGGTAGTTGGCTCGCCCGGCGAGTTCGGGAACCGCCCGGAGGACGTCTTCGGCCGTAAACTGGGCGGTGACCGCACCGGTTCGGTAGTCGACGGTCGACGCAATCGTTCCGCCTGTCGAGATCAGCGAGATCGTCGGCAGATCGTCGCCGAACTCGATTTCGGAGACACTGCCGTCGTCGACTTCCTCGCTGTCACCCACGTCATACACATCGGTTTCGAGCACCTCTACGGTCGCTTCTTCGCGGTCGACGCCGATGTTGTAGCCGCCGTCGAGTTTCACCACGATATGGTCGGCCGTCGAGGAGGGCATGAGCACGCCCTCGTTTTCGACGCCGCCGTGAGTAAGTTGGATGCGGTCGCCTGGATTCATATCGCAGGGTTGCCCATCGGCCGACTTGAAACCACCCTTTCGCGCCGACAGCACGCACGCGACGGCACAACAGCCATACAGTAGCCAGTCAATAACTAATGTATGGGCCGCTCGGACGAAGACCTCATCGACGGGATCGAACGCGAGTCGACAGCTGACGCCGACGTAGCCACAGCGAGTGACAACGAGACGGGCGGTCGACTCGGCGGAGTGTTCTCACTCAAAGCGTTTCTGCTCTCGGCGGTGTTGATCGCCGCCGGTGTTGCCGTCGGGGGACTGATTCCGCTTGTGGGGACAGTCGGCTCGCTGGTCGGATTGGTTTTGGCGACGTTTCTGACGGGCCTCATCGCCAGCCAGCGGCGGTATCTCGAAACCGCGGTCGCTGGTGGGAGTATCATCGGCGTGAGTTTCGCTGTCAGTCTGTTGACGACCGGTGTGCTCCCGGTTGGGATGCAGTTTTTTCAGCAGTACGGCCTCATCTTTGGGGGTGTCGGTGTCGCACTGGGAGCCGGTCTCGGTGTTGTTGGCCACTACTTCGGCCGCGACCTCCGTGATGGGCTCACCCAAGAAATTTAGCGGATCTGCCACGTCCGGCCGTCGAAGTCGACGACGTTGGCGGCTTCGAGCCGCGAGAGTGCTTTTTCGATGACCTCCGGTGGGGCAGTCAACTGGTCTGTAATCTCGCTTGTGTGGCCGTCAGTTTCGACGACTGCGGCGAGAATCTTGGCGTAAAATCGGCCATCGGCGTCGATCCCCGTCTGCTCTGTGAGCTCGTCGAGCGTCTCGGTCAGCCGCCCGTGAACCCAGCGCTGGGCCAACGAGAGCTCGCGGTCTAACGACTGGAGCCGACCGAACTCGGCGGCCAGCTCCTCGATACCGGATCGGTGGTCGGTGTCGGTTTCGCCGCTGCCGTTCGTGGCCGCCTCTTCGAGCGAGAGATGCGGACACCGACCGGACATATCCAGCGTCGAGCTGGCCGGATACGCGCTTTTTGCGCCGAAACTGTGCGGCGAAACGTCGACCTCCAGACGGAGACTGCGGGTGATATGGAAGTACTTGCGTCGCTGGTCGTCGGTTCGACTTTCGATCAGTCCTGCTTCCTCTAACTTGCGGAGGTGGTCGATGACTGCTTTCGGGCTCACGTCGAGATAGTCACTAATCTCGGTGACATAACAGGGTTTTTGCGAGAGCAGTCGGAGAATCCGTCGACGGTTCTCGTTGCCGAGTAAATTGAGGAGTACCGCCGAATCCATACAGAGGGTTACGCCAGCGCGAATAAAACGTTGTCTACCGATTGGACCGACGAGGTCGGAATCAGTCCGCCGCAAGCCGGTCGAACTGCCAGGCCGCCAGCGCGACCACACCAACCGACAGCCCAACAGTCACAAGTGGCAACACGACCCCCGGTTCGTACCGCAGCGGCGGGTGATAGCCCAGCCCGTAGTCGACCAGATCATTGACAAGTAATAACAAAAGCGAGACGCCAAGCGCGCCGCGAGTCGTCCGGCCGTAGTGGAGAATGCCGAACGCCAAGGCGACAAACAGCAGGTGCGTGCCGATAATAAACCAGTAGTCGTAGAGTGCGGCCCCACTGAATCCGAAATACAGGTCGGCCCGAAGGTTGAGCGCGACAGCTGTCCACAGCCCGTATTTAACGAGCCAAACGAACGCCAACGTGTGGAGATACGCCAGCGGGCGATTGACTGGGGCCTCGCTCAGTGGCTTGCCGAGGTTCGGCAGCAGCGTCGCAAGCGACAGCGTCGCCAGCGCGAGCGCGGTCGGCGAATCCGCATACAGTGGCCACAGCAGCGTCGGCACGTCGGCCATTGTTTCGATATAAAACCGAACGCCGACCAGAAACGCCGTCGACGTCACAACGAGCAGCGCGACCAGGCTCGGACCGTCCGACAGATACGACTCGACGTGTCGTTTGGGAATCGGTCGACGAAGCGTTGGGCCCTGATCGGCTGCCATCGCTGTCGATTCGGCCCGCTGGCTCAAACCTGTTTGGAACGGATTAGGTATCTCGGCGTGCCGTACGGACGGCGTCGATGAACTCGGTCGGTGGCGTTGTCACGTCGAACCGATCGACCGACCGCGCCGACCGGAGTTCGAGTTCGGGCAACCCAGCACCCGAACCGTCGACGCCGACCGACTCGATCTCGGTCAGTGGGACGTCTTGGGTCCAGACATCGAGAAACCCCGAGTAAACAATGACTACCCGCTGGTCGGTCACCACGAGCCGTGTGTCGCGTCGAATAAATCGGTCGGTCGTTTTGAGCCCCAAAATGAACTCCTCGCCGTCCCGAAGACACTCACGGAGAGCCGTCTCAACGGCCGGATGACAGGCCGATGGTTCAGTTATATATCGTCGCTCGGGCATGGGCGTGCTGCCGAATATACGTACACGGCGACTAATAAGCGTCCGATCCGACTCATCGTCGACTGAATGAACAAAAGGTAATTAGGCCGGGCGGTGACATCCATCCATGCGAGGCGCACTCATCGTACTCGACGGCTGGGGACTCGGCGACCACGACCATCTCGATGCCGTCCGAGCCGCCGAGACCCCCAACTTCGATAGACTCCGCAACGCGGGCGCGTTCAGCACGCTCCAGAGCCACAGCCGCCCGGTTGGCCTGCCCGACGGCCAGATGGGCAACAGCGAGGTCGGCCATCTCAACATCGGCGCGGGCCGGGTTGTCAAACAGTCCTACACCCGGATCGCCGACTCCATCGCCGACGGCAGCTTCCGCGAAAACGAGGCGATCAACTCCGCCTTCGAGTACGCGACCGACCACGATGGCCGCGTCCATCTGATGGGATTGGTCAGCGACGGCGGCGTCCACTCCGATATCAGCCATCTCGAAGCGCTGATCGAACTCGCGGGCGACCGCGGCGTCGAAGCCGTCACTCACGCCTTTACTGACGGCCGCGACACCGCCCCGAAATCGGGTGCAGGCCATCTCGACGCGGTCGCCGATCTGGTCGACGAGTACGGCACGGGAGCGATCGCCACCGTCTCGGGTCGCTACCACGCGATGGACCGGGACGAAAACTGGGACCGAACCCACCGGGCCTACCGGGCAATCATCGACCGTGACGCTGACCACACCGCCGAGACGGCCGTCGACGCGGTCGAATCGGCGTACGAACGCGGCGAGACCGACGAGTTCGTCGAACCCACACTGATCGAGGGCCAGCCCGCGCTTGCGGACGGCGATGCAGTGGTTTTCATCAACTTCCGTGCCGACCGCGCCCGCCAGTTGGTGCGGATGCTCGCGGATCTCGACCCCGTCTGGGAGGTCGACACCCAGCCACCCGATATCCGGCTGGTGACGATGACCCAGTACGACCAAACGTTTGAGCTGCCGGTGGCCTACCCACCCCACCAGCCCGAAAACACGCTTGGTGAGGTCGTCTCGGATGCCGGGCTGAGCCAGCTCCGGCTGGCTGAATCAGAAAAGTATGCACACGTTACCTACTTTCTCAACGGCGGCCAGGAGGTCAAATTCGCGGGCGAACGCCGCGAGATCGTCAAAAGCCCCGACGTGCCGACCTACGACCTCCAGCCAGAGATGAACGCCGAGAAAGTCACTGATACGGCCATCTCAGTGATCGAATCCGACGATCCTGACCTCTTGGTCATCAACTACGCCAACCCGGATATGGTCGGCCACACAGGCGACTACCAGGCCGCGATTGCCGCAGTCGAAGCCGTCGACGAACAACTCGGTCGGCTCGTCGACGCCATCCACGCCGCGGGCGGCCACGCGTTGATCACCGCCGATCACGGCAACGCCGACGATATGGGCACCGCAGACGACCCCCATACGGCCCACACCTTCAACCCCGTCCCAGTGATCTATCTCACTCCCGACGGTGACGGTGGCGGTCGCAGCCTCCGGGCGGGCGGCGCGCTCTGTGATCTGGCCCCAAGCCTGCTCGAACTAATGGATCTCGACCAGCCCGTCGAGATGACTGGCGAGTCGCTCTTCGAGTAGGGACTGCCTACTCGGCTGTAGGCACTGTTTTCGAGCGAGCAGTCGAGAGCAGTCGGTAACATGGGCCGGCAAGCAACAGCACCGCGAGAGCAGTCATGCCAGCGAGCAGCCAGGGGTCGACCGCCCCTGAGAGATCACCAGTGGTGAGTCGGTCGACCGAACTCCCCGCGAGAATACCCAACACCGCCCACGGCAGTTCGCCGAGCAGCGTCCCGGCCAAAAAGGGCCGCCGCCGGACACCCACCGCGCCCGCGGCGACCGAGATTACGTCCGAGGGGACCGGAAACAGCCGGGCGGCGGCCACTCCGCGAACGCCGCCGGTTTCGGTGAGCAGTCGTTCACCCGTAGCCGTGAGTCGACCACTTCCTGCGGCTGAGATGCCGAACCAATAGGGCGGCAGGCTCGTGACGACGAGCGCGGCGACCGCGAGCAGGAGGCCAGCCACTCCGTAGGCGTAGCCGACGCCAATCGGCAACACCAGTGTGGGCCACGCAACGAACGGGCGGACGACGGCAACCACGAAAATCACTGCAGCAAACGCCAGCGGCGAGCCCGCCAGCTGCTCGAAATATCCAAGAGCGACCGCCGGCGAGACGAACCACGCCGCAACGGCAACGGCGAGCAGCGTCAGCCCACCCAGTATGAGTCGTCTTCGACGCTGCATACCTGTCAGGTCGACGGAACCGACATACGCCTTGTGGTCTTCCGGCAACGGTTATGTGCGCAGGGTCGCAATCACTCGCTGTGACTGAGCCGACCGACGAGGCCGAGGCGGAACGCCCGCGAAGCCGACAAGCCACAATCGAACTCGGCGTCGACCTGTTGGCACATCTCGAAGCCGACGAACTCGATCTTGCGGCGGCAATCGACCGCTTAGAGACCGTGACGACCAACCCAACGCTCACTCGCGACATTTTGGATACGGCCGACAAACGCGGTGTGATCGACCGCGATGGCGCGCGGCTCCGGACGCGCCGGGGCGGCACTTTTGTCCGCTTCGAGAGTCAGGTCGTCGTCCGTGAGGGCACCTTCGAGTGTCGACGCTGTGGAGCCGG
This sequence comes from uncultured Haloferacaceae archaeon, assembly GCA_964581495.1. Lineage (GTDB taxonomy): Archaea > Halobacteriota > Halobacteria > Halobacteriales > Haloferacaceae > Halohasta. The sequence continues at coordinate 11,185 of CAZOOU010000015.1, read as the reverse complement.
CGTCTCGAACGGTCATTTCATCGAGTTCGAATCGGGCGAACTCGGCCCGTTTGGCTCGTCGTGTATCAAAAAAGTGGTTGGCCGCGAACAGTAATTACCGGCCGCGCCGAAGCTCTTCGATCAGCGTTTCGAGCAAGTCGGCCTGCCGGTCGAGCTGTTGTTGCTGTTGTTCGACTGTCTCGGTGAGCGCAGCGATCTGAACCGAGAGATCCTCTTCGTCGACTGGCCCGGCGGATTCGAACGGCGAGCCCTCGAAGGCGTCGACCGGTGTCTCGTTGGTCGAAAGCACTGACTCGGCTTCGGCTGGCTGGCTGGCTACGGCGTTGTCGTCCGGCTGTGGTTCGGCCTGCCCCTGTCGGTCGGGTTGTGAGTCGGCTGCTGGCTGCTGGTCGGATGCATCCAGCGCGGCGGCAATCTCGTCGGCGGTTGCCTCTTTGCTGTCGTCCGTTGGCGTTGCGTTTTCAGGCGTCGACTCCAGTTCGCCGGGTTCCGCGCTGAGTGGATCGGGGCCGTCACCGAAATCGAGTCGGTCGACGGCTTCGTCTTCGGTGTCGGACTGGTCGGCCATCGCCTCCCGGAGCTCCTCGATGCTCGTGACGCCGTGGAACTCACAGACAGCCTCGACGATCGCCTCGCGGACGGCTCTGGCGTCCTCGTTCGGCGTTTTGAAACGCGTCTGTCGTCCCTCGTGTGTGAGGACGATCGAGGTGGCAACACTGCCCTCCTCGAAATCAACGTCCGTCAGTCCCTTGTAGTCGAACGCTTCGAAATCCGCATCCCAAACGGCCGAGCCGATGTGTTTGATGACGCGGTTGCTCGTGACGATCAGCGTGAGATCGCTAAAGCGGAACGTTTTGTGGACGGTCTCGCCGGGCTCGGTGATGCCCGCGGCGTTGATTACGCCTGCCAGTATCGGATGCAACACCTGTTCGACGCGCGCGGCCGGCAGCGCAAGCGTCTCGGTGCCGTCAAGGCCGTAATCGAGCGTGAGTTTGGCCTTGCGTCGACCGACCGACAGCGTGAGCTGTTCGGCGGCATGGGCATAGGTTTCGACCGACTCATCGGACAACAGGCCGTCCGCGCGGTACACAACCGTCCGGCTTGGAGTGACAACTAACACGTCTTCCCCGCCGAGTTGGACCTGTGCAACCGATGGCTCTCCGTCCAACGTGGACTCAAGGAGTTCGGGCAGGCTCATTGTGGGTGAGTACTCTCGCTGGCTGATAAATCCGCGGGTCTGGACGGTGCGCACCTGTCGACTGGTGGCCACTCAACTGCCGACTGGGTTGGACTGATCGTCTCGAACGCGCTGTGAGCTATCGAATCGCACGCAGCAAGCGCGCCGAGATGAGAAGCTTAAAGAGTCTCATCGGGCTACGGGAAGGTGAGGCCGGGTGGCTTAGCTGGACATAGCGCCGCACTCATAGGGTTACTGAGATTCGGTGCGGTAACCGCCTTGGAAGCGTCCGCCCCACAGAGGCCTGCCGAGCCTCGTACCTGGGTTATGCGGAGATCGCGGGTTCGGAGCCCGCCCCGGCCATTTGCTTTTTGCTGAATCACGACCGTGTGAGCGACGAGTACGACACGGGCGAGTCGACCCTATTTAACAGAGATGTAGCTGTGCAGTCACCACCAATACATAACCTATATATAAATATTTGCCAACTATTTATAACCGAGAGCTGCATGTAAACGGGGACGGATGCAGTCGACTGCTGAGTTATATATACGTCCAGAACGGTCGGTTGTCGACGACTGTAACTATACGGCCCGACCGTCTTCGCTGACGCCGAACAGATAGGTGCCAACAGTCAACAGCAGTGCTGCAGCCACGAGCGAAGCGATCACCAGCGGGCCGGAGCCTGGCATCACGCCAGGAATGAAAAGCAGCGTGCCGACGATCATCAGTCCGACACCAACAGCCGCCTGGTTCGGTACGTCTACCATACTCTGTCGACCACACTGACCCATATTGAGCCTTCTCCTTCAGACTCGCCTGAGAGTCGGGTTAGTCGTCGACGATTGTTTCGGGTGGTGCCTTCTCGCCGGCCGGGACGACGACTTCAAGCCAGTTTTCCTCGGGCGCGAGCGGACAGGCAAACGTCTCGGCGTACGCACAAAACGGGTTGTAGGCGAGATTGAAATCCAGCGTGACGACATCACCGTTAACCAACTCCTCGTCGGGCTCCATTTCCATGTAGCGGCCGCGGTGGTAGGTTTGTTGGCCGGTTGTTTTGTCACGGAACGGAATGAAGATCGTCCGATCCTCAGCGGATTCCTGGCGGTAGCCCGCCATCTGGATCCGCTCGCCGCGGAGTTCGAACTCGAAAATCACCGACCGAAGGTACCGAATCGGCGCACCCGCGGTTACATCCAACTCGATTGGATCTGGGTTACCGTACACACGCACGCGGGCAGGAACGCGGAACTCCGGCTTTGGCTCGAAGTAGGCCAACCCTTCGAACTCGTCGCGGTACTCCGGTTTGATCGGCGACTGCGGATGGTCGGTGAAAAACTCGTCTTTGTCCGCCCGCATCTGTTCGACCTCGGTTCGCCAGCGGTCGACATCGTCCGGCTGGCTGTGATCTGTGTCAGTCATACACGGTACTGTGTCCCGAGGCATCCTAACCCCATTGAATCGGAAAAGCTCCTCTGGGCAGGTCTTATCGCCGGTGAGAATGGCCAACGAACAGCGCAACGAGATTAATCACGAGCAGCAGAACGAACGCACGAAACGAGAGGTCGACCATCTCGAGGGTAAACAGGGGCAAATAGCTAAACGGGAGGGCGATTGCCGTCCAGAACGCGATCCCCCGGGCCGACTGGAGGAGATACGTAGTTGATACTGCAAGCCTCTCAAAGAGGCGACCAAGCGGGCTCAGCGACGGGGGTATCGACATCTGTGGGACCACCAGATGAACGTCCGGCAGCAAGCGACAAATACCCCACAGAGTGTTTACAGGGTTCCTGACTGTTGTACCGATGGTAAGCTGTGGCTACTGATGTGACCGACGAACAACTGTCTACTAGTCGTCGTACGCTGGCATGTAGCTGGCACCCATCTGTCGACAGACCGAAAACCCGAGGGTGTTTATCCGAATCAGCACAAACACGGAGTATGGCGGATCTCAATCCGATCGCAAAACGAATTCACAACGTGACACCGAAGCCGGTCCGGCTGACGCTGGACGACGGCACCGAGGCCGTCTTCGAGATGTCGTGGACCGAGTTTTTCCAACAGGAGTTTCAGGCAGAAGGCACCCGTAAGGGCGACGATGCCGAGTACCGGTTTATTTCAAGCGAGGACAACGACTCGATTCTGGTCGGTCGTAGTGGCCCCGACGAGGAGGGGTGGGCCGCAGTTGGAGCAGTTGTTGCAGCCGAAGCCGCAGACAACACGTAGCCACGTCCAGTAGCTTCGGCCTACCGCGGCACCGTCGACGAGCCGATCACGTTCGACGAGCCACCCGAGGGGTTGTTCCAGATCACCAGGATTCGGTCACCGTCGGTCGCTTTGTCGTCGACGAGTCTCTGGCCTGTTCGGAACTGCTCGCGGTCTTCGAGGCCGTTGGGATCGGCGAGCCCGCTGATTTCGATCCGGCTGGCATCGAGCAGATCACCGCCACCGTGGACGATGGTGACGTTTTTCGCGGTCGGCCCGTCGCTGTAGCTAAACTCAAAGCTCGCCTGGGGTGGTGTATTCGAGAGTTGGCTACCGAAGCCAAGCACGAACGCACCGATAACGGCCGCCAGAATGACAGTGATTGCCACCATCAGGATGACGCCGATAACCGGGCTCACAGCCCGCTGTTCGCTGAAGAGCGTGGTAAGCTGCATTGTAATCTCCCGTGATACCCACCGCAGCTGCCAACTGGCCTGACGACCATCGGTGTACCGTCCTGACGACCGTCGTTATACCTGTCGACGCTGAAGTAGTATCAACGAATAACTAGACGGGCTGAGAGCTGATAAACACATACGTATACTGATAGTACGGCCGCGCGCCAGATTGTCGACTGTCTGAGACTGGTCCGGACGTCTCAGTGTTTGTTGACGGCCTCTACGAGGTTGAACGCGCAGGTGATCTTCTTTTGGGCCGTCGACAGATGATCTGCCAGAAGGCTCTCGGAGATCCCAAGCAGCTCTGCAGCACTCGCCGTATCGATCCCAGAAATCCGACACAGTGCGTACGCCTCTTCCTGTCGAACTGTGAGAATACGAACGTCGCCAAACGAGGCGACGTTACGGAGGAACTCCCCGAGTCTGTTCAGCGACCAGACGGCTCCCTCCCGCTCGGTTCGATGGATGTATTCGCCAACCGTCTCTGCGGACAGCCGGTGTCTGTCGGCCGCCACAGGCGCAGCCTCGGAGTCATCAATGACGACGACCTCATTTGTCGGGACGTACCAGTAGACGTCCCGGTCGTTCTGCGAGCCAATCCGTAATGCCCCCGTGAATTCCCCGTCTGAAATCCGTCTGGGCATCGTGAGTTGGGGGCCCTGGTTACTCATACACCATCTATGTCGGCATTCCTCTTATAAGTATTCGGACGATTCTATTCAGTTTGGGCGTCGACAACCGCCACCCCAGCCAGATTCACGATATCTTTGACCTCGTCGCCACGCTGGATGACGTGGACCGGTTTGTCCATTCCGACCAACATTGGGCCGATAGCTTCGGCTCCGCCGAGCCGCTGGAGTAGTTTGTAGCCGATGTTGCCGGCTTCGAGATTCGGGAAGATCAACACGTTCGCGGGGCCGTCCAGCGACGAAAAGCCGTAGGTCCCGTCTAATATCTCCTCGACAACGGCAGTGTCGGCCTGCATCTCGCCGTCGACAGCGAAATCAACTGCCGGATCGCTGTGTAGATCGCTGACGGCTTGTCGGATCGTCGCCGTCGAGCCGTTTTTCACGCTCCCGAAGTTCGAGTACGACAACATTGCCGCCCGTGGTTCGACGTTGAACCGGCGGGCCAACTCAGCGGTGTGTTTGGTGACTTCGGCCAACACGTCCGAGTCGGGCTCTTGGTTGACAGTCGTATCCGCACAGAAGACGATCTGGTTTTTAAACGTCAACAGGTAGACACCCGCGGCGTAGTTGGCGTCTTCGGCGGTGCCGATCACCTGTAAGGGTGGGCGTAACGCCGAGGGATAGTGGTGCGTCAGGCCGGTCAACATGGCGTCGGCATCGCCCATTTCGACCATCACGCTCCCGAGATAGTTGGTGTCGCGCTCGACGAGATCACTCGCCTCGCTTCGGGTGATTCCTTTGCGCTGGCGGAGTTCGTACAGTCGGTCGGCGTACGGTTCGAGACTGCGCTCGGTGGGGTCGACGACTTCGGGATCGAACGAGAGGCCGAGATCGGCGGCGGTTCGACTGATTGCTTTGCGATCGCCCAACAGAATCGGCTCGGCGATTCCCTCCTCTTCGAGCTGGTAGGCCGCCCGGATCATTTTCTCGTCGGTTCCCTCAGCCAGCGCGACCCGTTTGGGGTCGCTTTTGGCCGTGTTGAGAACGACTCGCATCATCTCGCGGGATTTCCCGAGCCGGGCTTCGAGCGTTTCGGCGTAGCTGTCGGCGTCGAGTTCGGTTCGGGCGACGCCGCTTTCGATGGCCGCCTCAGCGACCGCCGGCGCGACCTCGAACAACACGCGCGGGTCCAGCGGTTTCGGGATCACGTAGTCGGGGCCAAACTGCAGCGGTTGGTCGCCGTAGGCTTTGACTACCGCGTCAGGAACGTCCTGTTTGGCCAAATCCGCCAGTGCCATGGCTGCGGCGCGTTTCATCTCTTCGTTTATATCGGTCGCCCGAACGTCGAGCGCGCCGCGGAAAATAAACGGGAATCCCAGCACGTTGTTGACCATGTTCGGATAATCCGACCGGCCGGTGGCGACGATCACGTCGTCGTCGCGGGCGGCTTTGGCGTCCTCGTAGGTGATCTCGGGGTCGGGGTTCGCCATCGCGAAGATGATCGGGTTGTCGGCCATCGACCGAACCATCTCCTGAGAGACGATGCCGCCGACCGATAGCCCCACGAATACGTCCGCCCCATCGAGTGCATCCGCAAGGCTGCCGCCGTCGACATCCCGGGCGAACTGTTGTTTGTACTCGTTGAGTTCGCCCGCCCGATCGGTTGTAATAATCCCCGACGAGTCACACATCGTGATCTTCGAACGATCAGCCCCCAACGAAACGTAAAACTGGGCAGTCGCAATCGCTGAGGCACCCGCACCCGAAAAGACGATGTCGAGTTCATCCAGCGATTTGCCCGTGATATCGGTGGCGTTCAGCAGTGCCGCACCCGAGATAATCGCCGTCCCGTGTTGGTCGTCGTGGAACACCGGGATATCGAGTCTGTCGCCGAGTCGACGCTCGATCTCGAAACATTCGGGGGCTTTGATGTCTTCGAGATTGATCCCACCAAACGTCGGCTCCATGGCGGCGATCGTCTCGACGAGTGCATCTGCGTCGTCGAGATCCAACTCAATGTCGAACACGTCGATATCCGCAAACCGCTTGAACAGCACGCCTTTGCCCTCCATGACTGGCTTGGAGGCTTGGGCTCCGATCGAACCGAGCCCGAGCACTGCCGAGCCGTTTGAGACCACACCGACGAGGTTGGCTTTGGCCGTATAGTTGTAGGCTAAATCCGGGTCCGCATCGATATCTCGACACGGTGCGGCGACCCCCGGCGAGTAGGCGAGGCTTAAATCCCGCTGCGTGTTGGTCGGTTTTGTCGTGGCAATCTCGATCTTGCCCGGTGGCTCGCGCTCGTGATACTCCCGTGCGTCGTCATCAAGTCCCATACAAAACGGTTCGCTGGCCGGCTGAAAAAGGTATGTATGCGTTGGGTTTTGACTCATCTCGTGTTAGGCCACGCCGACCCATGGCAGGTTGTGAGTCGACCCATGCCAACGAGTGGTCGACTCACTTGGTGGCAATGAACCGAACCGAACGTAGAAACTGCCTACACCGTGGGCGTCGACTCTGCGCTGTCGCCACCGGCTTCGTCGCTGCTTTCGGGCAGCAACTGGAAGTCGTCGTCTGCAGCCGCAAGTACTGAGACTTCATAGCTGATGACGTACGTGAGCACGACGATACTCACCGGCAGATAGAACACGAGTGCTGCCACCAGCGTCAAAACCACCAGCGCGCCGAGTGTGATCGCTCCAGCTGTCGAAGCGAGCGTGGCACTCAGTCCGCCGAACAGCCCAAAGACGACCAACAGTCCAAACAGCGCGCCGATGGTCCCAACGAGACCGAAAATCAGCGCGCCGATGATCGACTGACCGATGCCAATCGCGATCAACAACAGGAAATGAACGATGATGTAGACGACAAACTGCGCGGGCTGGCTCCGGACGACCGGCCAAAACCGCCGCCAGCCGTCGAGGACGCCGCTGTCGGTTGTCACCATCAGCGGGACGACGAACTCGTCTGTCCCCCGAATGATGAGTGTGTACAGAATCCCAGCGACAACCACGAAAATACCGCCACCAACGAGACCGACGAACAGCCCCGTGTCGCCAATCGAGTCGACACCAACTGCCCACAACACTGCGCCGCCAGCGACAAACGGGAGTGCGAATCCGATCCCCACGAGCAGTTTAAATCCAAACAGCCTGACGGCTTGTCTCACTCGTCGACGCGCTGGCTCGCGGAGTCTGACTGTCTGGGTGCGGAGGGCGTCATAAAACACGAATCGGAGGGTTTCCGACAGAATCGACAGCGCGACCCCGACAACTACTGCGACAGCAAGTATTCCGACACCGACCAGCAACTCCGTCGTTGAAACGCCTGCTAGGAGTTCAGTCAGTGTCGCTTGCTCAGTGGCTTCGGGTGGGACTGCCGCCGGCAGGTTTGCGACGTTCGAGACTGCCGAGACGCCGCCACCACCAACACCGACGAAGATGGTTATGACCGCGAGTTTGAGCCACGCGACGGCCTCGACGGGGAACAGAAACGAGCGGGTTGCATCGATCGCGTTGTCGACGCTCTCGATTGCATGCCAAGACATACTGGCTGTTTCCGTTCAAATAAAAAATAGGTTGGTGGTTCAAGCCGATATCTCGCAGCCGGCCGTTCAGATCGAAAGCGGTGCCGGCCGCTCGATTTCGAACGCGTGGGTCGATCCAACAGCCGACACCGAGCGCGTGGGCCACGAATCAGTCAGCGTCAGCGGCTCGATTTCGGTGTCGGTGACCAGCACCGTTCCCTCGCTTTTGGCACCCCGAACGGTCGGATTCCACGCATACGCCTGCGGCGCGTGGACGGTCGACGAACTGGTTGGGGTAGCGATCCACTCGCGGCCCGCAAAGCCGGCCGCGCCGCCCTGGTGGTGCTGGTGCCACTCGTCGGGCCATCCGACCGCCTCGTAGGCCTGCTGGATCGCTTCGAACACATCGCCCGCAGTCGACCCATCGCGGGCGGCCTGCTGTGTAGCCGCCAGCGCGGTGGCTTCGACCCGTGCGGCCGCCTCGAACCGGTCGTCGAGCCACGCTGGCGCGTCACACGTAACTGTTCGTGTGAGACTGGTATACAGCCCGCCACGTTGTGCAGTGACCGACACGAGCGCGTAGTCGCCGAGTTCGGCAGTAGTCGGTGTATAATGTCGGTACTGGTCGGCGCGTTCGCTGCCGCCAACCAGCACAACAGGGGTAGCGATGCCGCGGGCTTCGAGCGCGCGGCGAACGTCGGCTGCGACTGCACGCTCGGTTCGATCCGTCGACAGCTCCCGGCAGACAGCTTCGACAGCAGTGGCCGTCTCGGCTGCCAGCCGTCGGTAGCGGTCGATATCTCCGTCAGTCAGTGGTTGTCTCAGCTCCGTACAGTCCAGCGATCCGAGTCCGGGCACATCGAAATCGGCCGCCGCGGGCGTCGGTGATTCGGCAGCAACTGCTTCGGCCAGCGAGTCGGCATACCAGTCGACTGCGGTGACCTCGAACGCGTCGGGGAGTTCCTCAATGCGGAGTCGCTCGGCTTCGATCGTGTTCGTCAGTACGCGAAATCCGCCGTCTCGCAGGTAGCCGGCGGCTGCAACGCCGAGTGGAGCATCCCGGTCGACGACGTTCGAGCCACCGGTGAGCCACCCGAAGCTGTTCGGTCGAGCCATCCAGAGTGCCGCAAGATCGTGACTGTCGAGAACTGCATCGAGCCGCCGTCGGCGTACTGCAAGTTCTTTCGGTGTACGCACCGATGAGTAGTCAGGCATATATTGGGCTACAGCCGCGGGCTACTTGAATCGGACTCGTGACGTCCCACTCGTCGAAATCAGCCGTCCTACCCGACAGCAACGCTGTTAATGACTTCCTACTGGTAGTAGTCGACGACTACGTAGCTGGGAGATAGATGGGCCAGTAGACAGACCACTACAACAGTTCGAAACAGTATGGGAACAAGTAAGTAGACGAGTTGTTCGTGGATTATCTATATTTTCCACCGACTAACAATACAGGGGGGACACGGTATATCACCTGTATGACTCAGATATTCGAGTTGACCGGCTTCCAGCGCGACCTCCTGTACGTGATCGCAGGCTCGGACCGACCGTCCGGACAGACGATCCGCCGAGAGATGGAACAGCATGTCGACAACGTCAACCACGGGCGGCTGTATCCGAACCTCGACGCACTGGTCGAACACGCACTTGTCGAAAAGGGCAGCCAAGACCAGCGCACCAACTACTACGAACTCACCGAGAAAGGCGACGAGCTCATCGAAAACCGTCGACGGTGGGAACAGCAGTACGTCTCGAAACAACAGCAGCAGCCACAGCAATAAACAGGGCCAGAGACAGCAGGCACAGTGAACGGCTAACCGCTGTTTTTCGTCGAAGTTGGACAGCGATAAATAGCCGGAGGCCTAACTGTTGTCTGATGACGAAACGCCCCGACTGGCTGTCGTTTCGGCGGTTTGCGGCGTTTACGACCGCACTGACGCTGTCGCTTATCACCCTCGGAGTCTACACCTCGGCGACCGGATCGGGGTTGGCCTGTGAGGCCCAATGGCCGCTGTGTTCGGACCAACTCGTTCCCGCGCTGGCGATCAATCCTGACTTCATTGAGTGGTTCCACCGTGTTGTAGCGATGATAACTGGCTTTTTCATTCTCGGAACCGCAGGGTGGGCCTGGCGACTCGGTGATCGCAGTGCCAAACTCACCGCGACGCTTGCGGTCGTTCTGTTGCCCCTGCAGATCAGTATTGGCGCGGTGACTGTGACGATTGGTGGGCTCATCCCTGGTGGCTACTCGCCGCCGACACATGCGGCGCACCTCCTCGTTGCGTTGACAATCTTTACGCTGTTGACGCTGACAACGCTGTTTGCCTACCGCAATCACCACCGTCGACCACCTCGCAAGCGCGGTCGACTCGCTCTCGGCGTAGCACTCGTTGCACTGGTCGCCAGCGGGCTGTTCAGTCGTGGCGTGCCACTGTTGACCTACTCGACGGGCGCACAGGCGTGGTTCTACGCTGTCTCGCTGGTGGCTGTCTGTGGACTGCTTGCGGCAGTTTACTGGCTCGGTGGCGTCGACCGACTGGCTCGGTGGCTGGCTGCAGGCGCGCTCGGTGTGCTGTTCGTGACGTTACTGTTGGGTCGTGATCTGGTGTTGTACACATCGGCCGTCCAGCAGCTCAACTTTGGGCTGTACCTACTCTGTGTTGGACTCGCGGCCGCCGGTCTCTGGCGTCTCAAAACACCGTCAGAACAACCGATTTCACAACAGTCGACACACACCGAGTAGCCTACTTGAACCGTTCGCGGACCGTGACTGTCGCCGTGCAGTTCGGACACAGATACACATCACAGTCCGGTTTGTGGTGGATGACCCACTCGCCGTCGGGCGGTGCCGAGTACTCACAGCCGTGACAAAACAGCGCGGTCTTCCGGCTGGTCGAACTCTGTTTGATGGAGGGCTGTCCGTTCATATGTCGCTATAGTAACCCGACGGGTATAACCCTGTTTGCGATGATAATTCCTTTTGTTTTTACAATCTGATTGATATTTGGGTAGTAGGTGGCTCATACCGTTATGGAAACGTGCGGTATCAATCCACTACCGGAGGGAGCGTGTCGACAACGGTGGGTAACAAGGGTGTTTTTTGACAGTCCCGTTGCTTTCTCATTGATCGACGCAAAAACGGGCTGGACGCGATTTGAACACGCGACCGACGGATTAAGAGTCCGTC
>CAZOOU010000014.1:11435-17307 GCA_964581495.1 uncultured Haloferacaceae archaeon | reverse complement strand
TGAAGGAGTACAAGATGCGTCGCGGCGAGCATCTCGACGACCGCGTCCCCGATCTGAAGTCGAAGATCGAATCGTACTTCGGGCCTGTTGCCGGCACCGAGGAGATGAACGGCCACGAACTGTACGTTGTCGAGGAGCCTGACAACCCGGTTTTCAACCGGATTCTGGCTGGGGCGGCTGAGTACAGCGGCAAGAAAGACCAGCTGGTGGTCCACTTCGAGGAACGTCCCGCCGAAGAGGTTATCGCCGCCGGCGAGGCGGACGCAGCCGCCGAAGCCGTCTCGCTGAAAAACGAGTTTCTGCTCGAAGCCACCGGCCGCGACGCCAAATCCCGCCGCGAGTCGATGAAACGCACGGTCGAAGACGACGCGCCCGACTACTGAGCCGTCGACCGGTGGTTGCTGGCTGTTGACTACCGGCTGTTGACTACCGTCCGTCGACCGGTGGCTGCTGGCTGTTGACTGGTAACTGATGGCTGCTGGCTGTTGATTTCCGAGTGTTGTCCGTCGACCGTCGGCCGGCTTCGTCCGTTTCGTCCACCGCCAACTATGAGATGGGAACTCACTCCTGAGTAAAAGCGGCTCAATTAAGTGCCGCGGCGTCCGTCTTTCGCGTGATGGCCTACTACGTGGGCGTCGACCTCGGGGCAACCAACGTACGCGCAGTCGTCGCAGACGAGTCGGCGACGATCCTGGCAACGGCCCGCGAGACGACGCCACGCGGACCGACTGGCATCGCCGTCACCGAAACGATTCTCGATCTCATCCGCGAGGCCTGCGCGGAGGTCGGGATCGATCCCTCGGTGGCTGCTGCCTGTGGCATCGGCTCGATCGGGCCGCTGGATCTGGCCGCCGGCGCGGTCGAAAACCCCGCGAACCTGCCGGACGCCGTCGAACGCATCCCACTTACCGGCCCGATTTCGAAACTCCTCAACACCGAAAAGGTGTACCTCCACAACGACACCAACGCCGGCGTCATCGGCGAGCGGTTCCATTCGGAACGCAACCCAGACGACATGGTGTACGTCACGATGTCGTCGGGCATCGGCGCAGGCGTCTGTGTCGACGGCAACGTGATCGCCGGCTGGGACGGCAACGCCGGCGAGGTCGGCCACATGACGCTCGACCCCCAAGGGATTATGACCTGCGGCTGTGGCCACGAGGGCCACTGGGAGGCCTACTGTTCGGGCAACAACATTCCGCGCTATGCCAAACGCCTTCACAGCGAGGACCCCATCGAGACCGCCCTCCCGCTGGAGGACCCCGACTTCACCGCCGCCGACGTGTTTGCACACGCCGGCTCGGATCAGTTTGCGAGCCACGTGATCGACCAGGTCACCCACTGGAATGCGATGGGGATTGCCAACATCGTCCACGCCTACGCGCCGCTGGTGATCAGCATCGGTGGCGCGGTCGCGCTGAACAATCCGAAAACGGTGGTCGACCCGCTTCGCGAGCGACTCGACGAGATGGTGATGTCGAACATCCCGGAGGTCAAGCTCACCGACCACGGCGACGACATCGTCGTCAAAGGCGCGGTCGCCAGCGCGCTGACCGACGGCACCGGCGACCGCACGCAGCTCTGAGCGCGCAGGTTTTACCGACGCCGCTCGTTTCCTGGGTATGCAGCGACGCGCAGCGATCCGACTGGCCGGCCTTGGTGTCGTCGGTTCAGCCGCCCTCTACGGAACCAGCCGCGCCGTCGACCGTCGCCGAGCAACCGACGCCGAGCCGTACGAACCGCTCGGCTCGGTCGAGATCGACGGCACAACCGAGGTTGTCACTGGCGACGACGGTTCGGTTGCGTACGTTGCAACCACCACGGGATATGCGACCGTCGACCTCACTGATCCGACCGACCCCGCACTGCTCGCAGACGTGCGCAATCCCCTCGCCGACCACCCGGCGGGGCCCCTCCGTGAGATCTACGACGTGAGCGTCTCCGGCGACCGCCTGCTCGTCGTCGGGCCGGCCACCGACCGCGTGCCCGGCCCGCGGGCCGCACTCGTCGTCGACGTCTCGGATCCTGCGGAGCCGATTCACCTCGGCACTTTTGAAACTGACTACCACATCCACAACTGCCATCTCGACGGCGAGCAGGCCTATCTGTGTGGCAACGATTTCGACCGCAACCCGCTTGTGATCGTCGACATTGCCGACCCGCAGAGCCCCGAGGAGATCGCTCGGTGGTCGCTGCTTGCTGTCGCCCCAGAGTGGGAGCCCGTCGACCCCTTGTTGCGGTATCTCCACGACGTCTGGGTGCTCGACGGGCTCGCCGTCCTGCCGTACTGGGACGCCGGCACCTGGCTCGTCGACGTATCTGACCCCCACGAACCGACGCTTATCAGTCAGTTCGGCCACTACGAGCCCGACGAGCTGGCGGGCCTCTCGTCGACCGAAGTCCGGATCGAACAGCGCGTGCTGCCCGGCAACGATCATTACGCCGCGACCGACCCGACCAACTCGCTGCTTGCAGTCGGCCGCGAAGGGTGGGCCGTTGACCGTGACGACGAGCGTCTGGGCGGGCCGGGCGGCATCGAGTTGTACGATATCAGCGATCGGGCCGATCCCCAACAGGTCGGTGCCGTCGATCCACCCGAGTCGCCGGACGCCACGAAGGGTGGCGTCTGGACCACCGCGCACAACTTCGAACTCGGCGAGGATCGGCTCTACAGCTCGTGGTATCAAGGCGGGATGATGATCCACGACATCAGCGATCCGGCCGATCCCCAGCGGATCGCCGCCTGGCGCGACCCTGACACCGTGAGTGTTTGGACCGCCCAGCGGGCCGGCGACCGGGTGATTGCCTCCAGTATGGGGCTCCGGAACGCCACGCCTGGCCTCTGGGTGTTTCCGGATCGGCCTGGCCAGCAGCCGGATCGGCCGTCGTTTTGAGTGGCGGCTGTGAGGCCGCCCGAGGTGGATGAACGTTTGTGATGGACTCGCATACGAACCACAACTTTCCCATAGTTGCAGCCCCAACGTAAGCCAATGACTGACGAGAGCCTCAAATCACGCGTCGAGACCTGGATGGTCAAACAGATGCCGATCATTCAGATGCACGGCGGCACGAGCATGGTTCGGGAGTGTGATCCGGAAAGCGGGCTCGTGGTGATCGAACTCGGCGGCAGCTGTTCGGGCTGCGGCATTTCGAACGTTACCGCCGAAAACATCATGCGGGATATGTATATGGAGTTCGAGGAGGTCGAGGAGGTCGAAGTCAAAGTCCCGTCGACCGGTGACACTGGCGCGGATACGGTCGAAGGCGGCCGCGGCGGCGACCTACAGTACTCGAACGAATCTGCTGGCCACTTCTAAGGCCCTTTTACCACTGGGGGTCGTCGCCACAGCGGTCGACGACTGTTCTGACCCAGCGGTTCGTCGTCTGTTATGATTCGTCGGTTCGTCGTCTGTTCGGCCACTGCGCGAACGGAAAACCACTTGCACCCCGCCCCCAAAGCGGACGTATGAACGCGACTCCAGCAGACCAAACGCTCGCCGAGGTCGTCGTCGTCGACTACGGGCTTGGCAACCTCCGCAGTGTGACTCGTGGACTCGAACGCGCCGGCGCGAACGTGACGATTTCCGAAGATCCCTCGACGTTCGCCGACGCAGACGGCATCGTCCTGCCGGGTGTCGGTGCGTTCCGCGAGGGCATGGACAACGCTGGGCCCTACCGCGAGGCGCTCGCCGAGGCCGCAGAGCGTGGCCAGCCAATCTTTGGGATCTGTCTGGGCATGCAGATGCTGCTCGGCTCGAGCGAGGAGGCCGAACACGAAGGCGAAGGCGATGTTGAGGGGCTCAATTTCGTGCCCGGCACCAACGTCCGGTTCGACGTCGACCGCAAAGTGCCACACATGGGCTGGAACGAACTCGACGTCCAGCGCGACCACCCACTCGTCGACGGCGTCGACAGAGCGGGGTCGGAGACCCCGCAGGCAGACGGATCCACAGGATCTGTCGACGGCGAGTACGCCTACTTCGTCCACTCCTACTATGCTGATCCGGACGACGACCACGCAACCGTCGCCACCAGCGACTACGGCGTCGACTTCCCCGCGGTGATCGCAAACGAGTCGGGGACCGTGTTCGGCACCCAGTTCCACCCCGAAAAGAGCGGCGAGACCGGCCTGCAGATCCTCCGAAACTTCGTCTCGCTGTGTGCGGACGAGTAGCCCCGGAGATATATCCATCACAAAGGATATTATCCTGAGTTCCTGAGTCGAGGGTATGACCGAGACGCTCGTCGACCGCCTGCGGCCGGTTGGTCGGCGGCTCCGCGCTAACCTTTCGCATTCGGTCGCTATCGACACCCGGTCGCTGGCGGTGTTCCGAATGATTCTCGGCGCGGTCGTAATCGCAGACGTGTTCCTCCGAGCGCGGAACTTCACGTTCTTTTATACCGACGACGGGGTCGTTCCAGGATCGTTCGCGATGGAGCTGACTGCTGACACGGCGTTTTCGATCTTTTATTTCACCACGAATCCGGTGGTTATCGCGGCGTTGTTTGGACTGACAGCAGTCGTCGGCCTGCAGTTGCTGGTTGGCTATCGGTCGACGCTGGCGACGGTGCTTGCGTTGTTGCTTGTCGTTTCGATGGATCACCACAACCCGCTTGTGTTGAGCTACGCGGATACGCTGTTCCGGCTGTTGCTGTTTTGGGGAATTTTCCTGCCGCTTGGCGAGCGGTGGTCGATTGACGCGCTGCACACCGAGTCGACACCGCGGGCGTCTATTTCGTCGGTTGCCTCCGCGCTCGCGCTGTCGCAGATGGTGTACATGTACTTCATGAACTGGTACCACAAATCCGACGACGAACTGTGGACCAGCGGCGAGGCCACCCCGCTGATCATGGGTCTCGACGACACCACCTTTCTTCTGGGCGAGTTTACTCGCAACTTCCCGACGCTCCTAGAGTACGGCGGACTGACGTGGTACTACATGCTCGCGTTTTCGTGGCTGCTGATCTTCCTGGCGGGCCGAAAACGCATGCTGCTTGTCGCGATGTTCATGGCTGGCCACGCCTCGTTTGCGCTCACGGTTCGGATCGGGGCGTTCGCCTACGTCGCTATCGCCGGGCTCACGCTGTTTTTGCAGGCGCAGTTCTGGGATGATCTCGATTCGCTCCGCGCTCGGCTCGGCGTCGACCGCTCGCTGGTCGACGACTTGATCGACCGCCTCTCGGCGTTCGGCCGGCGAGTGCCCTACCGCCGCGTCGACTCCGCGCGGCTGGACCTGCTTCGGTCGGGGGCCTATCTCGCCGGCATCACGGTTGTCGTGGGGGTAATCGTCGTGATGGCTGCAGGAGCCTACTCGCCGACCGTCGGCGACAGCCTCGAATCGAGCGGGATCGAGACACAGATCGAAAACGGGGCCGACACGCTGAGTATCTCACAGCCGACCTGGACCGTGTTCGCGCCCACTCCCAGGACTCAGGACAGCTACTACGTGTTCCCGGCAACCACCGACGACGGCCAAGCGGTTGATCTGTACAACGACCGCGAACTCACCTTTGATCGCCCACACGACGCGCTGCAAAAGCAGTATACGACGTACCGCGAGCGCTTTTATATGAACAGCATCCGCCGCGGCGGGCTCGATGATCGCCACGATGCTCCCCACTATCTCGCCGAGCATCTCTGTGCGGAGTGGAACGCAACCCACGACTCGGAACTCACACACATCAATATGTACCACGTCACCGAGTTCGTCACCAATGAGACGATAGACGACCACGAAAACCGTGACACACGAACCCGACAGCTCTACCGACACGGCTGTGGGGACTCCGAGCCGACCGATATCGATGTCTCGACGCCCTGATCGACCCGACCGTCTACTTACTCAAACCGGCCGCTGACTTACTCAAACCG
>CAZOOU010000014.1:3934-11335 GCA_964581495.1 uncultured Haloferacaceae archaeon | reverse complement strand
CCTGATCGACCCGACCGTCTACTTACTCAAACCGGCCGCTGACTTACTCAAACCGAACGCCAAGATCGTGCAGGCCGCTGTTGTGCATCCCAATGTTGATCAAAAGCGGCGTGACGGACTCTACTTCGGCGGCGTTGGCGATGCCGCCAGCGTCGAGCGCGCGCAACCCCTCGATATCTTCTGCAAGTGAGACAACCGTCGACTTCGCGCTGTCGTCGTCTGCGAGAACGAGCGTATCAATCCCGAGTTCGGCGTCCAGATCGGTCAGCCGCCCCGCGGCGAGATTGTGGAACGCGCCGACAACGGCCACCCCTTCGGGAGCGGCGTCGGCGGCGATCTTCGTCACACTGCCCGCACCTGGCCGGTGGTAATGAAAGCCCTCGTCGTCGCGTTTCATCCCTGTCGCTGGCGTGATGAGGATATCGCCCTCAGAAAGCGAGTCTTCGACGGCCTCGATGGCGTCGGCGATATGGTAGGCCGGCACCGCCAGCACGATCACATCGGCGCGGTCGGCGGCCATCCCGTTTTCGAACCCCGTGATCTTGGTGTCGACGCCCCGATTTTCGATCTCGGCCTCGTACGCTTCGGCTTTGTTCCGGGCTTTTTCAGGGTCCCGCGAGCCAATAACGATCTCGTGGGCAGTGTCGTGAGCCAATCGAAGGGCGAGTCCTTCGCCGATATCGCCAGTGCCGCCAAGAAGTGCAATTCGCATACCCGGTACTCTGGTATCTCACCGCCTAAACCTTGCGTGTCCGGCGGATCGGCCCGGTTCTACTGGCGTTTGCTTTCGGCTCCGGCGAGCCACGCCGGCACCGCGTTGACCGACTCAAGCACGTCGACTGCGCCTGCCGCCGTGAACTTCTGGCGACCCGACTCGCCGGTGAGTCCGCCGGTGAGGACGCCGACTCCCGCATACGCTGTCTCGCTGTCCTCGCGGTCGGCGTTGACGGCGGTTTTGACATCGTCGAGCGTATCGCCGACGAAGACGACCGAGTCGGCCCCAAAGCGGTCGGCCAGCGTCAGCAGGGCATAGGGGTGGGGTTTGCCCTGCTCCCAGTTGTCCATCGTAAAACGGTGGTCGTCCGGCACATCGAGGCCGGCCCGATCCAGGGCGATGGTCGCTTCGGCGGCGGGCCGGCCCGTCACCACGCCCACATCGTAGTGCTCGGTCAGCGTCTCGATGGTCTCGGGGTCGACGATCACCGGCTCGTCGTGGATGAACCCCTCCGTTTCGACCGGCGGCTCGTCGTCTTCGAGTTCGCGGTAGAGCTCCGCGCCGAGATACAGCGCCTGGAACACCCGCCGGAGCTCGTCGGGGTCCCACTTGTCGATGACCGCCTCAAACGTTGCGTTCGGCAGCTCGGCGGCCAGCGTGGCCTCCGCGCCGTCGAGACCGCCGCCCTCGTTTGCGATGCGGTCGGTAAACGCCTCGATGTCGCCGTCGTAGCCGGTCTGTGTGGCGAGTGTATACAGCGCGACCGCGTCGGTCACCAGCCAGTCGTTGTTGAAGCCGCCGGCGTTTTTGAACTGCTGGATGGCCGCGCGGTCGACCGTCTCGCCGTAGACGTGTTCGACGCTGTCGACGACCGCCTGCCGGTAGGAGTCGGCCACGTCGATCAACACGCCGTCGATGTCGAGGACAACCGCCTGTGTGCTCATTGGAGGACGGGAGACGTGGCACTCAAAAAAGCATACCGAGATGCACCGGCCGAAAAATCGTCAGACGGAACGCCGATCTGGCGTGAGACTTAATAACAACCCCTCCATACCGCTTTGCATGCGTGTCGACATCGTGCCAATCGGGGACGTCCCGGCCCAAGTAAAGCGGGAGTCCTCGGCTGGCCTGCGCTCGGTGTACGGCTGTGATGTCCGGATTCAGGACACACAGCCGATTCCCGACAGCGCGTTCGACCCCAACCGGAACCAACACCGCGCCGAGGACCTGATCGAACTGGTCAGTCGCGTCGGCCGCGGCGAAAAAAACATCGGCATTACTGCCAAGGATCTCTACTACCGTCGACGCAACTACGTCTTCGGGCTGGCGTATCTCAACGGCAGCGGCTCGGTGATCTCGACCCATCGCCTCCAGACGGCAGCCGACGGCGGGATCACAACCAAACCAGAAACCGAGGTGTTCGCCGACCGCGTCCGCAAGGAGGTCGTCCACGAAATCGGCCACACGCTCGGCTTAGAACACTGTGAGAACTCCAAATGTGTGATGAGTTTCTCGCCGACGGTCCGCGAGGTCGACGTCAAAGAAGAAAACCTGTGTGGGTCGTGTAGTCGACTGGTTCGGTAGGCTACGTTCGCTCGATAGTCACGCAGTTGTGCATTTTTCAGGGACCGCGGAGCTGCTCTAGATTATTCAGAACAGCACCATCTCAGGGCATCCGGACCCGAAAACCCTAGTTCTCACCGGAACGAGATGGAGCGCTTCCACTGTTGGACCGGAGTCCCGGCATTCCTTCGTATATCCAGAGTGAGATCGCAACCAGAAGTACTCCCCAGTTGAGCTCGGTCGCATACTGTGATGGCACCCACAACCCACCGTCCCAGATCTGATACGGTCCGAGGGGCCAGAGAATAAACTCCGTAGAGCCGTCTTGCAGCAGTGGTGTATAGCCATCGGTGGCGATATGCGAAAGATGTCCGAGTGCGAACGCCACTGCCGGCTGCAGTCGATCGTAGCTGATGGCGACGAGCATGACCACAGCGATCACAACTGAGGCGGTGAGCAGCGAATGGGCGAGCGAGCGCCCAGCGGCGAGCACGCCGAGTTCCCATGCCAACGGTTTGTCGACCAGATCGGCGAAGAGACTCCCACCGATGATTGCAACGAGCGTGAGTCGATCAGGAGTCGACCAGCCAGAGAGACGCCTGAACAGGGCGTACACCAGATAGGCAACCCCAATATGTCCGCTAGGCAACATTTTGTGGCCTATCACATCGTACGGTTACGTTGAAAATAACCGTTTGGGCCAAAAGTCGTTCCCGCGTCGGCTGAACGACAGTCCACTCATCATCGGCATATCCGAGCCGTCGACCGGATCAGGGTCAGCTGGAACCGACACCAGTTCAACTACTCTGTTAGTAACGCATCATGCAGCTGTAGCGTTCGGTCGATCAACGTCTCTGCGTCGGCTGCGAGTACCACGACGCCGGCCGGTCGACCCTCGTCGCCGCGGTCGATGACGGCCACTGGTTCCTCGTCGAGCCCGTCGAGTGCCACAACCGGCATCGCGCGGTCGACGTGCTCGCCGGTAGGCCCACCGCTCTCGACGACCACTCCGTCGAGTGTCTCCAACGCGCGGTCGACGCTCTCGTCGAACCGGCAGTTGAGCGCGAACCGGAGCGCTGGGAACTGCTCGCGGGCCGCCAACAGCTGGGTGGCGAGTTCGCGCGAGCCACCGGCCCGCACGCCTGCAGTGGGCTGAATCCCGCTGCGGGTTCGGGTAAGGCGGCCGTCGACGCCCAGTACCTCGTCGACGTGCTCGGCGAACCGACTTGCGCCGACAACGCTCATTCCGAGTTTCCCCACGAGCGTCTCGACGTTGCGGTCGACCAGTCGTGCGACGATCTCCTCGACGCGCTCGGCGACCAGCGCGCGGTCGGCGCGCTCTCGGAGGTCGACCATGTGGTGGACCGCCCCCGATCCGCTCCCGACATCGATTCCGTACCGGACGGCCTGCTCCATGAACGCGACACCGCCGGCCACGCTGTCGACGAGCGGCTCGCCGCCGGCCAGCCGGGCCGCAATCGCACTCGACAGCGTACAGCCCGACCCATGCGTTCCGGCGGCCTCGATGCGTGGATGGCTGAACTGTTCGGTTCGGACGCCGCCCTCGTCGTCGACGACGAGCGTGTCGACCACCTGCTCGCCTTGTAAGTGCCCGCCCTTGACAAGCGCGGCGTTGGCCCCCTCCTCGACGAGTTGGCGGCCGGCCCGCTCGGCGTCGTCGGCTGTTTCGATCCCGATGCCGGTCAGAATCTCGGCCTCGTCGACGTTCGGCGTGACGAGCGTTGACTGGCCAACAAGGTTCTTATACACTTGCTCGGCGTCCTCGCTGAGCAGCCGGTCGCCCGTTGCCGCCACCATGACGGGGTCGACGACGAGAGGGCCATGAAAGTCGGCCAGACAGTCGACGACCGTTTCGATCACTGGTGCGCTCGCCAGCATCCCCGTTTTGATTGCGCCGACTGCAAAATCGTCGACGACGGCGCGGTACTGGGCGGCGATGTGGTCGGTCGGAAGCACATGCACGTCGTGGACGCCCTGGGTGTTTTGGGCGGTCGTCGCCGTCACCACGGCAGTCCCAAAGGCGTCGTGGGCCTCCATCGTTTTTAAATCGGCCTGAATGCCCGCGCCGCCGCCGCTGTCGCTGCCGGCGATCGTGAGCGCGACGGGCGGGGTGTGTGGGGCGTACTGTCGACTCATATCGGTTGTTGGCCGTCGCTGTGGTTAATAGCTGCGAGAAAAGACGTAATAAATACTCGCCGATTCTTTCATTCTGGGAACCAGTATTATGACTCTTGTACTCCCAGGGTGAGACACCTGTACGGAACGTCCTGTTCCAGTGATGAACTCATGGACATCTACGCGCTTGTCATCGTTGCGGCAAACACGCTCACGCTGTCTGCAGGCGGTCTGATCGCGCTGTTTGCCTCTCGTGCCTACCGCAGAACACAGGTCACGGCTCTCCGAGCGGTCGCTGTCGGCTTTCTGTTTGTGGTCGCTGGCACCGCTCTGGGTGGGTTGTTGCATCTGGTTTCGGCGGAACTCATCGTCGGTGTCGCAATCCAAAGTGTCGGTACTGCAATCGGGTTGGTTGTCATTCTCTACTCGCTGTATACGACCTCTGCGAAATCTCTTGTTCCGTCGGGCGTCGACTGAGTTTCCGTCTTGGTTTGCTGACTCTCAGTGTGACCGACGGGAACCGAGTTTTATGTCGACTGCTGCTGGTAGACAGAGATATGCAGGCTCTGGGTGAGCGATGATGAACCGGATCATCGGCGGCGTTCTCGGCGGAGCCACCGGCATCGCGGTGATGTCGGTGATTTTTCTGATGTTGGAGGTCGAAACCCGCGAGCAGGTCCAGGCGTTCGACGCGGTCGCCCGCTACGTTGGGATGCCCGGCAGCACCACTATCGGCTTTGTCATCTTCGCGGTTGTCGGCACGTTCATCTGGCCGCTGTTGTTCGTTGCCATCGAACCGTATCTGCTGTTCGACGATGCGCCCTCGAACGGGATGACGCTCGGCGCGGTCCTGTGGATCGCGTTTTTCATCCTCGGCCGTGGCGATCTCGCCGGGCCGCTGTTGGTGGTGTTTGCGGGCTTTACGCTGGCGGCACATCTGGCCTACGGTTTTCTGCTCGGCGCGCTGTACGATCGCTTCGACGAGCCACGCAGAACTGCTGCCGACCGTCCCGCTGACCCCGTCGACGGCAACCGTCCCTGAGCGAGCTATCGCTTTCGGAGACATTCGTGACAGTATCCAAACAGTTCTAACACCAACCGGACTGTAGCCTCACGATATGTGTTCGCCGCCCTCACGGAGTGGTCATTCGTGCTGAGCAGTGCCGCGTTTGTCGGCCTCGTGGTGGTCAGTTTCGTCAGCAGTGTGATCGTGTTGGTCTATCGCCATCGTCACCGGTCGGATGCCAACCCACTCGTCTCGGACGGTGGGTTTGCGGCCTGGCTGCCGGGCCAACAGACCGGCTTTGCCCACAAGCCGGACGGACTGATTCGGTGGCTGACCACCGTCGACCACAAAGATATCGGGATTCTCTACATCGTTTTTGGGATCGCTGCCGGCCTGTGGGGCGCGGTCGACGGGATGATGATTCGCGCCGAGATGTTTTCTCCGGCGCTGACGATCTGGGACGCCAACACCTACAACGCGGTGTTTACGATGCACGGCTTTACGATGCTGTTCTTTTTCGTGACGCCCGTTTTTTTCGGCTTTGCCAACTACTTCATCCCCATTCTGTTGGACGCCGAGGATATGGCCTTCCCCCGGATCAACGCCATCGCCTTCTGGCTGATTCCGATGGCGTTCATGCTCGCGCGGGCGGGGTTGCTCACCGAGGTGCTTGGCAAGATGCTGCTGGCAGTCGGCGTCGACATCCCGGTGTTGATCGCGCTCGAACCGCCGACCGCCGGCTGGACGCTGTACGTCCCGCTTTCCTTGCAGCTGGAAAACCCACAGATGGATCTCCTCTTATTAGGGTTGCATCTCAGCGGGTTGGCAACCGTCATGGGCGCGATCAACATCGTTGTCACCATCTTCACCATGCGCGGTGAGAACATCGGCTGGTCGCGACTCGACATCTTCTCGTGGACGCTGCTGACCACCAGTGGTATCGTCATCTTCGCGTTTCCCCTGCTGGGCAGCGCGCTGTTGATGCTGCTGGCAGACCGAAACCTGGGAACGGCCTTCTTTACGGCGGAGGGCGGGCCGATCCTGTGGCAACACCTGTTTTGGTTCTTTGGGCATCCCGAGGTCTACATTCTCGTCTTGCCGGCGTTCGGGCTGGTGAGCTACATTCTCCCGAAGTTCGCCGGCCGCAAGCTGTTCGGTTTTAAATTCATCGTCTACTCGACGCTCGCCATCGGCGTGCTCTCGTTTGGCGTCTGGGCCCACCACATGTTCGCCACAGGAATCGACCCTCGGCTTCGGTCGGCGTTTATGGCGGTCACGCTGGCGATTGCGGTGCCCTCGGCCGTGAAGGTATTTAATTGGATCACGACGCTGTGGGGTGGCTCCATTCGACTCACCGCGCCGATGATCTTCTGTATCGGCGGCGTTGGCACCTTTATTATCGGTGGGGTGACGGGCATCTTTCTGGCGTCGATCCCGGTCGACCTCGTCCTTCATGACACCTACTACGTCGTCGGGCATTTCCACTTCATTGTCGTCGGCATTATCTCGTTTATGGCGTTTGCGGCGGGCTACTACTGGTTCCCGATCTTTACGGGCCGGATGTACAACCAGCGGGCCGCCAAAGCCCACGCCTACCTCACGATTGTCGGCGTGTTTACGACGTTTACGCCGCTGCTCGCGTTAGGCTATCTGGGACTGCCCCGGCGGGAGGCGTCGTACCCGGCGGAGTTCGCCGTCCTCCAGCAACTGTCGACGTTTGGAGCGGTCCTGCTTATTATCGGCATCGGCATCTGGGCACTGAATCTCTTTCAGTCGTTGCGTGTGGGGCCGAAAGTCACCGATGCGGACGTGTGGGATCTCAAACGCACCAATCAGTTTTCGGCCGAATGGCAGTGGTTCGAAACACGGCTGGCCGAAAAGCGTGCCGACGAGCCGCCAGTCGAGACGTACTCCGACGAGCCAGCCGTCGACCGCTCTGACGAGCCAGCCGATGGCGACCACTCTGATCAGCCGGCTGTCG
>CAZOOU010000014.1:1554-3834 GCA_964581495.1 uncultured Haloferacaceae archaeon | reverse complement strand
GTCGACCGCTCTGACGAGCCAGCCGATGGCGACCGGTAGCCGTCGACGCTCAGTACTGTTATCTTCCTGTAGCACTGAGCGTCGACGAATCAATGGAGCGTTCGTTTCAGTCGACAACTCGGCGCGCACTACTGGCCGGCGGGACAGCTGGCGTTGTCGGGCTCGCTGGCTGTGTTCGGCGTATTCGAAACCTGTCGGGTCGCCAAGAGACCGACCAGCCGACGCTTCAGATCAAGATGCTGCCCGCCGATGCCGATCCGTTTGCCGCCCGGATCGCCTCACAGCTCGCCGCTGGGCTGGAGGCAGCCGGCATCGACGCCCGCCCTGTCCCAACTGATGCAGAGGCACTGTACGAGGAGCTACTGTTAGGTCGGGAGTTCGACATCTATGTCGCCCAGCTGCCGTTTCAGCCCCAGTCGGATCCTGACGTGCTGTACCCGCTCTTGCATTCACGGTTCGATACCGAACTCGGCTGGCAGAACCCGTTTGGGTACACCGATCTCGACTGTGATGAGCTGGTAGACCGCCAACGAACCGCCAGCGACGACCGAGCCGAGACGGTCAGTGAACTCCAGCGATTGGTCGCGACCACCCAGCCACTGACTCCCGTTTTCATGCCCGATGTGATCACTGGCGTCCGAAACGACCGCTTTACTGGCTGGGAGATGGCCATCGAAGAACGCCCACACGGACTGTTGGGCCTCGAACCGGTCGACGACACCGAGCGACTCCAACTGGTCTCGACCGACAGCCGCATCACTACGAACTGGAATCCGATCTCGGCGATCCATCGCAAGCGTCGCTCGTTGCTTGAGTTGCTCTACGAGCCGCTTGTCCTCGACACAGGCGAGCGTCGACTGCCGTGGCTTGCAGCCGACACCGAGTGGGACGACGGGCCGCTGGCGGTCTCCGTCGAGCTTCGGCCGGGGCTTACTTGGCACGACGGGACGTCACTCACGGCCGACGATGTCGGGTTTACTTTCGAGTTTTTGGCCGACACAGCCCTTGACTCGGCGACGAACCCCATTCCAGCACCACGGTTCAGGGGCGCGTCGACGCTTATCGACGACGTGTCAGTCGAGACCGACCGCCGGCTGACAGTCGAGTTCACCGAGACCACCCAGCCGGTCGCCCGTCAGGTTCTTGCAGTGCCCGTCTTGCCGGCTCACATCTGGGAACGCTACACCGAGACCGTTTCAGTCGCCGGAATCGAGATCGACGCCGAGACGACCGAGGCACTGATCACTGACAACGACGAGCCGGTCGGCAGCGGCCCGTTCGCGTTCAGCGAGGCCAGCGCCGGCAATGAGGTCGTCTTCTCGCGGTTCGACGACCACTTCCTGCAGTCGACTGACGACGACCGGTTGGTAGCGTTTCATGGTGGGCCCGCCTACGAGGAACTCCGCGTCGAAATCATTCTCTCGCACGGCGGTGCCGTTGAACTGTTGACAGCCGGTGGTGTTGATGCAACGTACTCACCGATTGCTCCACAGGCCGTCGACCAACTGGCCGACGAGCCGGCGATCACGACCCACACTCATCGCTCGACTGGCATCTATCATCTCGGCTTTAATACCCGCAACAGCCCGCTTTCGAACGCGAACTTTCGGCGGCTGGTCGCTCGACTCGTCGACAAGGCGTTTCTGGCAGACGACGCCTTCGAGGGGTTCGGCGAGCCGGTCGCCAGCCCGCTTGCGGCGACCGACTGGCTGGCCGCTGAGCTCGAATGGAGCGGACAAAAGGACCCTGTGGTGCCGTTTTTGGGCTCGAACGGCGAGGTCGACGCCGAGGCCGCCCGCGAGGCGTTCCGTGAGGCTGGCTTCCGGTACGACGATGAGGGTGAACTCAGACTCCCCGAGTCGTAGGCCAAGGGCCACGGCCGACAAGCACTTATGAGTTCGTGACATTCTTTTACCGAGATGAAACGTCGAACCCTCCTTGCCGGGACGGCTACAGCCGGGGTTGTTGGACTCTCTGGCTGTTTGAGTGGTGTGTTGGGCAGCGTCACCAGTCTCGAATCAACGCCAGCGACCGTCAGCCAGTCGGCACTCGGCGAGACGGGCTACGAGCAGGTCGGTGTCGATGAGCTGGTCAACGAAGAAGAGGTCGACGCCGCCGGGCTCTCGGATACGATTGTCGTCACCAGCCACATTACCGAGTACGAGAAATCCGTCGGTATCGACGGAATCGCCGAACAGGGAACCGCCTCGTTTTCGGTTCTCTCGACGCCGAAAATCGAGATCGCCGGCCGGACGTTCAACCCGGTCGCCGAGATGTCGA
>CAZOOU010000014.1:0-1454 GCA_964581495.1 uncultured Haloferacaceae archaeon | reverse complement strand
GCCGCCGAGTTCGCCGAGCAGTTCGAAGAAGTTCGGAAACGAGATGTCGACGTGGTCGGCACCCTCGACGGTCGTCGACCCCTCAGCGACCAATCCAGCCACCGACAGTGACATAATGATCCGGTGGTCGTGATACCCCTCGACACTTCCGCCGGTGAGCGTTGAGTCGCCGCCGTGGATCGTCAGCGTGTCGTGTTCTTCGGTGACTGAGACGCCCAGCTTTTCGAGTTCGGTCGCCATCGCGCTTACGCGGTCAGTTTCCTTATATCGGACGTGCTCGCAGTTTTCGATCACCGTATCGCCGTCGGCGACCGCCCCCAGCACCGCAATCGTCGGCAGCAGATCAGGGGTATCGCCAACGTCGACAGTCGTCCCGGTCAACGCCGAGCGTTCGACAGTGATCTCGCCGGCCTCGCGGTCCCACTCGATTGTGGCGCCCATCGCATCGAGGATGTCGACGATCGCGCTGTCGCCTTGGGCGCTCGGCTGGGCTCCCTCGACGACGAGCTGTTTGCCATCCTGGGCTGCAATCGCGCCCGCCGCGAGCAGATACGAGATCGACGAAAAGTCGCCAGGGACGTGGTACTCGCCGCCGTCGGGGCTGTACGTCTGGCCGCCCTCAACGACGAACCCCTCTGCGCCCGCCGAGCGAACCCCGTCCGCCCCAGTCGCGCCGATCGGCTCGGCCGTAACGCCGAAGTCGTCGAGGACTTCAAGAGTGATGTCGACGTAGGGCGCGGATTTGAGCTCGGTTGTCAGATTCAACTCTACTCCCGACTCGGTGACCGCACCAGCCATCAACAGCGCGGAGATATATTGTGAGGAGACGTCGCCGGGGATGTCGACCGCGCCGCCGGCCAGCGGACCCTCAATGACGAGCGGGGCCTGACCGTTGCTGCGTGTGCTTTCGGCGCGCACGCCGAGCGCGGTGAGGGCCTCTAGCAGTGGTCCCTGTGGCCGCGAGCGGAGCGACTCGTCGCCGGTGAGGACGGTCGACCCGTCGGCCAGCGCGGCCGTCGCGGTGACGAGTCGCATCGTCGTCCCGCTGTTGGCACAGTCGATCACGTCGTCCGGAACGTCGGGGGTCCCATCGAACCCCGTGATTTCGAGTCCGTCGCCCGCCTCGTCGACGGCTCCGCCGAACCCTTCGACTGCGCGTTGGGTTGCCCGTGGGTCCGCGCTGTCGAGCGGATCGTAGACGGTCGCTCCATCGCTGTAGCCTGCAGCGAGAATCGCCCGATGCGTGTAGCTTTTCGATGGGGGTGCGCGGGCACGCCCCGCAACTGTCGACTGTGAGATGTGTGCGTCCATACACCGAAAAACGAGTCAAAGGCTATCAGAATACCGAAGCCGGCACGGGCTACTGATTGGGTTCGTCAGCGGTCGACTCACCAGCAAACGGGTCTTTGACCGCTGGTTCGTCGTCAGCCGATGGCTCCGATGGAATCTCGTCG
>CAZOOU010000013.1:0-18174 GCA_964581495.1 uncultured Haloferacaceae archaeon | reverse complement strand
TTCTCGGCGAGATACTCGCGGGCCCAGCGGGCGGTTTCGACCGACTGCTCGACGTGGTCGTCGTCATCAAGCGCGGCAAGTGCGGCCCGGCAGGCCAGCTCGTTGGCCGCAAACGGCGTGTTGACGCGGGCGTAGGCGTCGGCCCACTGTTCGGGAACCGCACAGTAGCCGATCCGCAGCCCGGCGAGCCCGTAGGCTTTCGAAAACGTCCGCAGCACAGCGAGGTTGTCGTACTCATCGAGAAGTTCGATACTGCTCGGTTGCTCGGAGTACTCGCCGTAGGCTTCGTCTACGACGACAAGCGTGTGGTCGTCGACGGCCGCAAGCAGCGTCGTGATCTCTTCGCGTGTCCACTCCGTTCCGGTTGGATTGTGGGGTGAGGTAACGTGGACGATTCGCTCGCCGCCGTAGCTATCGAGGACGATGTCGGCATCTTGGGCGAACTCATCGGCTGCAGAGAGATCGTAGGTCGAAACCTCGCCGTGGTGGTGTCGGGCGCTCATCGAGTAGTACGCAAAGCCCGGGTCGGGCACGAGTACCGACTGTCCCGGGTCGAGCATTGCCCGCGAGAGATAATCGATCGAGCCGTCCGCACCCGGCGAGACCCAGATCTGCTCGCTGGCGAGGTTCCACTTGTCGGCCAGTTTCTCGGTGAGATCCGTGTGGGCGGCTTTCGGATAGACGTGTAGCCCCTGTTTGGCGCGGTCGGTGACGGCCTCGATGGCTTTCGGGCTCGAGCCGTGGGGGTTTTCGTTCGACGATAGTTTGATCAGCTCGTCGGGGTCAAGCCCGAGATCGCGGGCGACCTCCTCGATCCCCCGACCCGGAACGTACGGGCTGGTCGCAGCAAGATCCCGTGGTTGCATAGTCGTCACAAACAGACGCCACCTCTTAAGCGTGATTACACGTCTCGGCCGGGAGCCGGCTGCTATGGCTGGGTTGATGACCGCTGCGGGACGCTCGTCGACTTCGAGTCGGCGTCGGCTGCAACCTGTTGGGCGTCCGGGCCAAAGACGGATTCGAGCAGGGCCGGCACGTCTTCGGGAGTGACATCCGAGTACCACACGTCGTGCGGCTGAATCGAAACGGCCGCTCCATCGGCACTACAGAGACCGAGACAGCTGGTTTCGGCCACCGAGACGGTCGACCAGAAGGCGTCTCGGTCTCGTAGCCACTCTTTAATCTCGGTTAGAACGTCGCTACTGCCGGCGTCCGCACAGCAGTCGTGGGACTCGTGGCTGTTCGTACAGACCAATACGTGGGCAGCAAGTCGGTCGCGGTGTTCTGTGGTTCGGTTTTTCATACTGAGGGGGATGGGTCGATGGTCATACAGAGGGAGTCGGCTCGGTCGACTGGACTGTCTCCGGATTCGTCTCGCGTCGCTGGAGCCAGTTGAACGTTGCAGCAATAGTCAGCCAGATAGCTGCCTGACTCATCACAACCATCGCCTGGTACGCACCGACCAGATCGGCCGGCAGGTCAGGATGGGAGACGACAGTCGGTGTACTGAGCGGCACAACGATCATCAATCCGACAATCGGGGCCACACTCGCCGCAACAGCGAGCAGTCGACCCTTGCTCGCTGTTCGATGATATATCGTGATCGCAACCG
This sequence comes from uncultured Haloferacaceae archaeon, assembly GCA_964581495.1. Lineage (GTDB taxonomy): Archaea > Halobacteriota > Halobacteria > Halobacteriales > Haloferacaceae > Halohasta. Next base: position 16,562 of record CAZOOU010000013.1, on the reverse strand, counting down.
CCGAAGCGGCCAGTCCGCCGACGACAAACCCGCCGTAGATCGCTAACCGAATATCGATTCCGTACAGGTTCTCGGCTCCCGGCGCAGCCGGCGGCACCACCAACCACGGCACCACCGAGATCGAGAAAAACCCAACGCCGGCAAGGACGTAGGATTTGGCCGCCTCGGTGCCCGGCAGCGCGGGCTCGAAGACGAACAGCGCGACTGCAAACAGTCCGCCCACAAAGATCGCCCACAGCAGCCCGCTGCCGATGCTGACTAACGCCGTCGTCGACTCAGCGACGACGTGGGCCGATTCGTGGCCGTGACTGTGGCCGTGATCATGGCCATGGCTGTGGTCGTGACCGAGATCATGCAGGTATTCAGTCAGCGGATTGGCCACGGCGGCCATGAAGATTCCGTAGGCGACTCCTGCGAGCGCGCCCGCGATGAGACCACGCTTGAGATAGTCGAAAACCATGTTAGTGGCAGACGATCCCCGCGGCGTGGCGGAAGTTGTGTGTCGAATCGTGGATCACCGGGTCCTGCAGTACAACGAGCAGGAACGTAATCGCAGTCCCGAAGACCACCAGTGAGGCCGCCTGTAGCGGTGTCAGCGTCGACCGAAGCGTTTCAAACCGATCCGAGATGGTATCGTCCGTTGCCGTCATGAAAGTACGATTGTTCTACTGAAATTTGGATTGTAAAACTTCTGGTTCGCTACTCATTGCCTCCGACTTTCGGGTCGCTCGGTACGGTCGACCCACGGCGGTGTCGACCCGTTGAACGAGACGGTCGCCTCCCCGCTGGTTTCGTCGAACACGTGGTGGGTTCGCGGGTAGGCCAGCGAGATATCCGAGCCAGCTAGTTCCCTCGAGAGCACCCGAAACACCTGCGACCGAACGCGTTTTGGGTGATACGGTTCAAACACCCAAAACTTGAGTTCGATCCGGGCACCACGGTCGAGAAACGAGGTGACAAAGGCGGTCGGTGCGGCCGGATACCGATTGCCACCCATCCGGATCGACGGGCCGCCCTCGACGACTGCCTCGATGTCGCTGACGGCTCGTTCGGCTTCGTCGAGTGCGGTTTCGAGATCACTTTCGTAGGTGACCGCAAACTCCACCGAGAGCCACGAGCGTTCGTCGCCCTCGCTGTAGTTGATCACATCCCGAGTATGAATGCTGTCGTTCGGGATCAACAGCGTCGTGTTTTCGAGTGTGTGAATCTTCGTATAGCGGAGCGTAATCTCCCTGATATAGCCCAACTGGTCGGTGTCTTCGAGTTCGATCAGATCGCCGACCTCGTAGGGTCGGTTGACCAATACGAAAAGCCCGTTTACCAGGCTGCCAAGCAGCGGCGCGAGAATGTAGGCGATTGCAGCAGTCAACACCGTGACCGAAAGCAGGACGTTTTCGGGTTCGTAGCCGAGCACGTTGGCGACCGTAAACAGCGCAATCACCATCACGATCGCCCGGAACACACTCAAAAGCGTCTCGGCCACACTGACGCGCGGAACCTGTTTGACGAACTGCGGTCGAATCAGACTCGAAAGGAGTTTCGCGCCGTACCAACTCACAAGAAGGATACTCACAGCGAGGATCACCGGCATCCAGGGCGTGAGTGCCTCCGGAATCAGTTGGAGAAACGTTTCTTGAAGCAGACTGAGCATACACCTCTTTTGCCGCCGACGGCGACAGGATTACTGTCCACCTACGGCCGCGTAGTCGTCGACTACCGTTGCTTACTGGCCGTCTGGAATCCGAACGTCGTGTTCCAGCGTGCCGATCCCCTCGATTTCGAGTTCGACGTGGTCGCCATCTGACAGCCGCCCAACGCCCGCAGGTGTGCCCGTCGAGATCACATCGCCCGGCTCAAGCGTGAGATACGACGTGATTTCGGCGATGAGTTCGGGAACTGAAAAGAAAAACTGGTCGATGGTCGACTGTTGTTTGGTCTCGCCGTCGACTCGCAGCTCGATCCCCGCGTCGTCAGGCACTTCGTCGGGTGAGGCAACGACCGGCCCCATCGGTGCGGCGCTGTCGAACGCTTTGCCCCGGACCCAGTTTTGCTCTCGGTCCTGATCGTCGCGGTTCGACAGATCGTTCAGACAGGTGTAGCCTTCGACAACGTCCATCGCCTCTTCGACCGCGACGTTCCGACACTGCTGGCCGATCACAACCGCGAGTTCGGCCTCCCAGTCGACGTGCTTGTTTGCAGGCAGTGTCACCGTACTATTGGGCGCGGCGACCGTGTTCGGCGGTTTGAGAAACAACAACGGACGATCCGGGACCTCTTTGTCGCGTTCGGCCGCATGATCGGCGTAGTTGAGTCCGACACAGACGATTTTGGTGGGCTCACACGGCGCAAGGACGTCGACCTCGCTCATCGCATACTGTTGGTCACCGAACTGCACTTCGCCGTCTTCGAGCTGTCCGCGACGCACCGAGCCAGCCGGGTCACGGAACCGAATGCTGTGCATACTGAACGCTAGTAGGTCAGTATCAAAGTGTTTCCGCCGATCAGCTCTGTGGCTCGAATAGATCCTGGAGGTCAGGATGCTCTCGCAGTCCTGGATCGACCAGTGATGGCCGACCGCTTGTTCGAAGCCGATCACGCACGGCCTGCCACTCGTGGTGTCGGCGGTTGACGACAACCGGCACCGAGTCGATACCGAGCAGTTGGGCGATGGCAAGCCGGTGTTGGCCGTAGCCCCGCCAGAGCAGTTCGCCGTCTCGGCCGATGTCGACGTTGATCTCGGCGATCAGGCTCGCTACGCTGTCGTCCACAGAGGGGTCCAGCTGGCCTGCGCGCTGGTAGCCGTGCGTGCTGAGCGAGTCGTACAACGCGTTGATCTCCGCACCCCGTGTCTCGAAATCTCCCCACGACGTGTACTCCCAGGCGTTGCCGAACCGTTCGAGTTGGCCGATGTAGGCTTCGACTAACGCAGTTTCGTCCCATGAAATTCCCGCCTCGAAATGTTGTCTGATCGCCCGAACCACCGGCCGGTCGGCGAACCGCTCGGTCTCGCGGTCCCACGGCCCATCGACGACTCGGCCCCACTGCGGATAGGTGGGTGCTGACTCCAGCAGGCTGTGGGTAATCCGGCATGGGTCGACCCATCGCACCGAACACGGGTCGGCGTCGGTGTATCGGTCTGGCGTACATCGGCGGCGGAGCCGGTGATAGCGTCGGAACAGCGACAGCGGTAGCCGCCGACTAATCGGCTGGGTGAGTCTGTGTCGAACACCGACCACAAGCCAGCCGCGGAGCTGTTTCGGCCGAGAGATCGGCTCGTCCATCGCGTACGGTCGACTACCGACAGCCGGTATATAAACGGTGGGCGACCAATCACAAACTCAATTTGTCACCACGCGAAATGCAGGCTATGAGCGGTGACAGCGGGGGGCGCTCTCGGCTTGCGTCGCTGGCGTCGATCTCGCGTGGAGCCTCGCTGTACACGGTCGGCAAAATCGTCTCGGATGCCGGCGAGTTTTTGTTGCATCTGCTGGTCTCGCGGTGGCTGGGTGCGGCCAGTTATGGCCTGTTCGCTTACGGTAAGACGCTGGCATTCACCGCGCTGCTGCTTACCAACCTCGGCTCCGATAAATCCATTCTTCGACACCTCCCACAGTACGAAGACCAGCCCGCAAAGCGGCGGTTTTTCCTCGGGCTTGCTTGGGTGACCTCGGCGGTGGGTGGAGCCCTCGTTGCCGGCGCACTGTTCGTTTTCGCACCGACGATTTCGGCTCTCACGCTGGCCGAACCGCTGTTCGTCGACATCCTCCGGCTGTTTGCGCTCGTGTTGTTCGTCGACACCCTTGCCAACCTACTGTATGCGACCTTCCGGGCCGTCGAACTGATCGAGTACGAAATCCTCGGCAAGCGACTACTCAAACCGGTGTTGCGTGTGGTTGGTGTGGGCGGCGTGCTGCTGGTAGGTGGCGGACTGTACGGTGTCGTCGCCGCAATGGTCGCTGCCAGCGTGGTGACGCTGGTCGTCACTGGCTACCTGTTGTCCTGGCGGCTCGACATCCGGCCGACGCTTCGCTCCGAGGCCGCCTCTCGTGAGTCGGTTCGGGAATACTACAACTACTCGCTGCCGCTGACCGCCAAAGAGGCCGGCACCGTCATGCAGGGACGGGTCGACGTACTGATGGTCGGCTTCTTTTTGTCGTCGACTGCCGTCGGGATCTACAACGTCTCGGTGCTCGTGGCGGGTCTGCTGTACGTCCCGCTGTTGGCGTTCAATCAGCTGTTTCCACCGGTTGCCTCGCGGCTCTACACAGAAGGAAAGCGTGCGGATCTGGCGGCCATTTATACAGTCATCACGCGCTGGATTTTCACCGCGAGTCTGCTTTTGGGACTTGTTGCAGTCGTCTTTCGCAACCCGATTTTGGGGCTGTTCGGCCCGGAGTTCACCGCGGGCTCGCTAATCTTGTCGCTCTTCGTGGCCAGTCAACTGTTGAACGCTGCGACAGGTCCGAGCGACTACTTGTTGATGATGACCGACCACCAGTACGTCGTGATGGCAAACGAGTGGGTCTTCGGAGTTGCCAACGTCGTGCTCAACATCGTGTTCATCCACCTGTTCGGACTCATTGGGGCGGCGCTGGCTTCGGCGGGCGTGTTGGCCGTCCGAAATCTGGTGAAAGTAAGCGAAGTCTGGTATTTCGAGCGACTCCATCCCTACTCGTGGTCGTTCGGCAAACCCATCGCGGCCGGCCTCCTCGCGGCCGCCGGTATGCTGGCAGTCGAAGCCCTGCTCGCTGGCATTCCCGCAGTTGTGGTCGGCGTCGTTGTCGGCATCGCACTGTACGGCGGCTGTCTGTGGCTGTTGGGGATCGAAGCCGTCGACTACCGTCTGTATACGCTTCTCACTGACAGTCCCAGCGAGTGAGAGACCTGTAGCCTCGGTTTACTTTTATGTAACTGGTCGACGAATACAGGACTGAGCATGAGCTTCGAACTGACATGGCACGGCCACTCGACGTGGCACGTTTCGGTCGACGGTACCGACCTTCTGATCGACCCGTTTTTCGACAATCCATACACGGACCTCGAACCGGGTGATATCGAAACGCCGGACTACGTGCTGTTGACTCACGGCCATGCCGACCACATCGCCCACGCCGGCGAGTTCAGCGACGCCACGCTCGTCGCCACGCCAGAACTCGTCAGTTATGCGACCGAGGAACTCGGCTTCGAAGACGCCGTCGGCGGGATGGGGATGAACCTCGGCGGGACCGTCGAGTGCGGCGACGCGTTCGTCACGATGGTTCGGGCGGACCACACCAACGGAATCAACACCGAAAACGAGCTGTCGGGCGGCATGCCCGCCGGCTTTGTCATCAGCGACGGCCATCCTGCAGATGGCGAAGCAACGAGTTTCTATCATGCCGGCGACACCAGCCTCATGAGCGAGATGAAAGACGTGATCGGGCCGTATCTCGCGCCCGACGCGGCGGCGGTCCCGATCGGTGATCACTTCACGATGGGGCCACAGCAGGCCGCGATTGCCGTCGACTGGGTCGGTGTGGCCGACGCGTTCCCAATGCATTACGATACGTTCCCGCCGATCGAGGTCGACACCGACGAGTGGGTCCAGGAGGTCGAATCGGTGAGCGACGCCACCGCGCACGTGCTTGCGGGCGACGAAACATTCAGTCTCAGCTAACAGCGGATCGAGACTGTGTGGTGTCGAAACCAATCAGTGCGAATTCATTGAGCTGCTTCGTCCACACGTAAGCAATACTGTTTTCGTTTGCAACTGAAGTGAACAACATTTAGGGTCCGTCTCGGCGATAGTACGAACGCAATGACAGACATTGAGACGACGACAGTAAGCGAGGAAGGCTACGCAAGCACCAGTCAGGTCGGCGACTTCGAGCTCTCGATTGACGCGACCGACGAAACTGGCCCGAACCCGAATGCGGTTCTCGTCGCTGACTACGCTGCCTGTTTCCTGCCGGCGTTCCGTGTTGGCGGCAGCAAAGAGGGAGTCGACGACCTCGGAACCGTTCAGATCGACGCCGAAGCCGACCTCGACGACGGCGATGACCTCTCTGCGATTCGCTTTACCATCCATGTCGAAGCCGACCTCGACGACGAGGAGTTCGACGCGATCGTCGAGCGCGCCGAAGGCATCTGTCACGTCCACGCCGCGCTCAAAGAGTCCCTTCACGCCGAAATCTCCGTTCACGGCGGCGCGTTCTAACGGACGACACCGCTCTCAGCTTTTATAACGATCTCTCTCAGAGTGACAACGCTCGACAAAAACAGTCCGCACCGATCACTGTCGGGTACGGTGATAGCTTCGGTACGTCATCGCCTGGCCCTCGACAATAACGACATCCCGTCCTTCGGGGTCGTGGCTGGCTGCGCGCGGCGATTCGTCGCCGAAGACGTACGGTGTGTCACTCGGTTCCATACCCCCCTGTTAGCAGCAGCCAATATAAACCTTTGTCAGACAATATCACACATTGTCCGCTGGTCGACAGTGTAACACAACGCTGTTGGCTGCCGTTCAGCCGATGATCGTCTCGATGTCGGCAATCGAATCGAGCACGTAGTCCGGCGAGATTGATGCTGCTGCAAGCCGTCTCTCGTCGGTGATTCCGGTTTTGACGACGGCCGTCGACATCCCGGCCTGCGAGCCGAGTGCGATATCGGTATCGAGCCGGTCGCCAACGACCAGACACTCTTCGGGTGGCAGATCGAGATACGCAAGGACGGTCCGACGGGCGAATTGTGAGGGTTTCCCACAGATCACGTCGACCTCGCGCTCGGCGACACCCTCGATGGCGTGGATAATCGCCCCGGAGCCAGGAAGGTCGGGGCCAGCCTGCGGAATCAGAATGTCCGGATCGGTGCCGACAAACGGTGTCCCGTTTTCGAGTGCGACGACCGTCTCACACAGCTGCTCGTAATCAAACGTACGATCCAACGAGGCAACCAGTGCGTCAGCGGCAGTCGGCTCGTCGGTCAGCGATAGCCCGGCGGCCTGGAGCTGCTCGATGAATCCCGGCTGGGCGACGACGTACAGCTCGTCGGTGGCGTGTTCGGTACTGAGGTACTCGGTGGTGACCGTGCCCGCGGTGAACACCTCCTCGCGGTCGACCGCCAGGCCGGCGCGCTCGAATCGGGACTCGTAGGCCTGCGGCGGATCGGTCGGATTGTTGGAAATAAACACCCGATCGAGCCCGGCCGCATCGATCGCCGCCAGCGCGTCAGCCGCGCCCGAAATCGGCTCGTCGCCGTGGACGACCGTGCCGTCGACATCCAGAATAATCCCCTGATACGACATATCCTGTCATTGTCGCTGAGAGAGTTGAACCCAGTGGTTTCGATCGGCTGGACGGGCCGATCAGTCACGAAAACAGAAAAACCCAAAGTGCCGGCCGTTCAATAGTGGATTACTGTGACTACTACCCAGTTGACGCTCGTCCAACTCGACAACTACGGGCCGTGGACGGTCACTCCCGAACCGCGCCGAGAGATGGACCTCCAGACGCTCCAATCGCGGCTGTTTGCTGATATCGCCCAGTTCATCGGGGGGCGGGGAGGGTACGTGTTTTATACCCGTTTTGACAACATGATCGCGGTCACAAACGGGATCGACCGCGAGGCCCACGCCACGCTCCAAGAGAGCATTTCGAACCGGTATCCGGTGACGATCAGTCTGGGCGTCGACGTCGCCGAAACCCCGGCAGACGCTCTCGACGGGGCAACCGAACACATCCAGGCCGCCGGCAGTGCCCAAGACAAAAATCGCACTGAAGTGCTCGCCGGCCAGTTCCTCGACGGCGGGGAGACTGGTCCTGAACCGATCCATATTGCGCACTTCGACGTCAACGACGCCACCGGCAAATACACCGACCAGATGAACGAGTTCGACTCGTTTATCCACATCGAACGAAGCTACGCCTCGCTGATGGAGTATATGCGCAAAGCCCACGGCGCGTTGTCGTTTTTCGTTGGCGGCGACAACATCATCGCCGTCTGTCCGGAGCTGTCGGCCGACGCCTACCAGGATGCCATCGACCACGTCGAAAGCGATGTCGGAATCGAACTCAAAGTCGGCGTCGGCCGCGACAGGACCGCCCACAAAGCCGGCATCGCGGCCAAACACGCGCTCGAAGAGTGTCGTTTCGACGGAACGACCGTCGAGTTCGCAACACCGCACGCGCCGTCAAGTGACGACTAATCGGATGACCCGTCGCTCGCTTTATTTCGTCGCCCCCGGCGAGGTCGACGTTCGCCACGAAGCCATCGGCGAACCCGCGGTCGACGAAGTGAGAGTCAAAACCGAGACCTCGGCGATCAGCCCCGGCACCGAACTGCTGATTTACAACGACGCCGTTCCGTCGGACCTTGCGGCGGATGTCCATCTCGACGCGCTTTCCGGGTCGCTTTCCTACCCGCTGCAGTACGGATACGCCACGGTCGGCCGAATCGAGGCGGTCGGCGATGCGGTCGACGACTCGTGGCTCGACCGGCGGGTGTTTGCCTTTCATCCACACGAGAGCCATTTTTTCGCAACCCCAGATGAGCTCCACCCTATTCCCGACGGGATTTCCGCGGCGGCGGCCACCTTGCTGCCGACCGTCGAAACCGCCTGCACGCTGGCCCAAGACGGCAATCCACGGCTCGGCGAGCGCGTTGTCGTCTTCGGCCAGGGACTGATCGGACTGGCGACGACCGCGCTGCTCGGTCAGTTCCCGGTCGAACTCATCACCGTCGACCCGATTGAGCGTCGGCGAGAACTCTCCGAACAACTTGGTGCGACCGAAAGCGTCCATCCCGACACTCTCGGTGACGCAGTACAGTTGCCCGGTGGGTCGACGGGCTCGGAGCCACAGGGAGCCGATCTGTGCTACGAACTCTCGGGAAACCCAGCCGCACTGAACTCCGCGGTCGAAGCGACAGGATACGACGGCCGGATCATCGTCGGATCGTGGTACGGCACGAAGCTCACCGAACTCGATTTGGGTGGACGATTCCACCGAAGCCGGATTTTGATTTCGAGCAGCCAGGTAAGCACCATCGACCCCTCGCTGCGAGGACGATGGGACCGGGCCCGACGCATGGCTCTCGCGTGGGACCGCCTGGCCGACCTTCCGGTCGACGAACTCCTGACCGACCAGTATCATATCGAGTCGGCTCCGGACGCCTACGCGCGGCTCGCCGACAACGCCGACGACACGCTGGGAATACGTTTTACATACGACCGTCCATAGTCTCCGTATGTACACCGTCTCGGTTCGTCGACCGTTCATCGCCCAGCATTTCCTAACCGTTCCCGACCCCGGTCCCGAGGGGACGCTTCATTCGCATCAGTTTACTGCCGTCGTTGAGTTCGAAGGCGACGAGCTCAACGAGTACGGCTATCTGGTCGACATCGACGAGATCAACGACGCACTGGATGCCGTCATCGACAGCTACGCTGATACAACGCTCAACGACCAGCCCGCGTTCGAGGGGCTGAACCCCAGCGTCGAACATTTCTCGCGGATTTTCTGCGAGGAACTGCTGGCGGCTGCCGACCCCTCGGTCCCCGACCGCATCCGGGTGCGGCTCTGGGAGGACGACGAGGCGTACGCGAGCTACGAACAGCCAATCGAGCAATGACCAGCCGCCGGTCGACCCTCCTCGCTTCGCTCGCGTTGCTCGCCACAACCTGGCTGCTTGCTGTCCGCTTCGGTTTGTTTCGGCTCCGGGTGGCTGCAGGTCGACTCTCGGTTGCGGTTCCCGACACACTACTCCCAACTCATTTCAGCGTGCTGCCGCCGCCGCCCGCCGAGTACGTCGGGATCTGGGCAGTCGAGCCCGAAACGGCACGACAGAAGCTGACCGCAGCGTTCGGGTTTAGCCAGCTGTTCAGAGCCTACTTGCATGGCTACAGCCGGGATGGCCAAACAGTCCATGAGGTCGGCAGCTACGTCTACCGCCCCAACGGGTTTTTCAGTCACAACCAGCTCCACGTTCGGCTGTTTCCGACAGCGGAGGGCTACACAGAGGTGTGGGCCCACTGGGAGGCCAACCCGAACCGCTCGCCCATCTCGCATCTCAAAAAGATCGGCTACGATACTGCCGAAGGCGAGCGTCGACTCACTGCCATGCTTGCCGACGAGCCACTGCGAAAACCCGACCCGGAGAATCGCCCCGAGTTCGTCCAGTAGTCGCTCCCTACCGCTGGGCGAGCACGTCCATATGGTGGGCGACAAGCGTTAGTTCTCCGCGTTCAAGCTGGTCGCGGCGCGTCTTGACCCATTCGTCGCGCGTCGACGACTCGAGGGCCTCCGTCGGATAGTCAGCCAGTGCGCCGTCGATTGTGGACAACAGATGCGCAAGTGCGGTCGACTCGTCGTGTGGATACGCGCTGTCGGCTGGTTGAATCACCCAGTCTGCACCGCCAGCCTCCAACACGGCGTACCCCGATTCCGGCAGCGCACTGAGTAGCTGTTGGCCCGCTCGACTGTGGCCGGGCTGGTCGCGGATTTCGTCCATATGTCGGTGATACAACGTTTCGATCAGCTCGTCCTGCGGGTGGTCGGGCCAAAACGAGGTGTGGCCGTTGAACGTGAACGGTGCGTACAGCAGCCCGTCGTCGACGAGTAGCTGCTGGGCTTTGTCGACTGCGGCTGGAAGGTCGACCAAATCCAACACGGCCGACGCAATGACGGCATCGGCCTGGTCGTCGACTGCGAAGCCGTCGCCGACGTCGAGTGTGATATCGAGACGGCGATCAGAGCCATCCGTCGACTCTTTGCGGGCGACGATCGCCGAACCGTCGACCTCGACGGTGTAGCCTGCCGCCCGGAGTTGGTCGGGAAGCCGCCGCTGGGCCACTGCGAGCGTTTCGCTGTCGAGATCAATCGCGCGATACGACACCACCGATGGAAGCGCGTTCCACTCTGCCAGGCGGGCGATCATCGAACCCGTCCCAACGCCGATCTCGACGATCCGCACTGGCTCGTCGTCGACCGCACGCGCCGAGAGTTCGTCGACGAACCGCTCGAAGACGACTCGGTTGAGCGCGCGATCTTCGACTGTTCGTTTCGCCGTCAGAAAGTCGGTAAGTGTCGTCATCTGTGTTGTGTGGTACTGTCTTGTGCAGTCATAAACGAACGAACCGAGCCGAACGTTTCGTCCCATGTGGGATGGGCCGCCGCGCTCCGGAGTGCACCAACGCCGAGATCGGCCAATCGCTCGCGGTCGGCTGCCCACGCGGCCAGTAGGCTGGCAATTCGGTCGACATCGCTGGGCTCGACGAGCGCGCCGGTTTCGCCGTCGGTAACGAACTCGCTGGCCCCGCCGTTGGTGGTGGCAATCGGGACGACACCGTACTCCATGGCTTCGAGATACACCATCCCGAACCCCTCGTAGGTCGACGGCACACAGAGTACGTGACTCGATTCGAGTGTCTCGGTGACCACCTCGTCGGAGACTTCGCCCAGTAGGTCGACCCGGTCGCCGAATCCGGATGCGTCGATTCGCTCGCGGACCGTCTGAGTGTATTCTGGATCTGCGTCGTGGCTGCCAAGCACCGACAGCCGCCAGTTGGTGCAGTCGTACTGAGACGACAGACGGTCAAGCGCCGAAAGCAGCCCCAGGAGGTTCTTTCGCTCGACGAGACTGCCCAGAGAGACGACTCGGAGTGGCCCCTCGCTGGCACGCTGGCGGACTGTCGGCTCACTGAGGGCGCTTCCCTCTTGCCGGCCGGCCGGTGGTGCAACCAGCCAGTCGTCGACAGCGGGAGCCAACCGGTTGGCGCGCTGTTTAGTGAACTCGCTTGTCGCAATCGCGCCGTCGACCGACTGGAGGTACTCGCGTTCGATTCGCCGGCGAATCCCCGCGAGTCGACCATCGTCGACGTCCGACTGGACGTGATGGACGAGCGCGAGGGTGCGTTTCGGTCGAGTGAGACGACGATTCGTTCGCCATAGCGTCGGATGGCACAGTTCGTCCTGCAAGAGTACATCAAACGGTCGATCGAGGCGGTCGCGGAGGCGTCGGGAAAACCCGCTGGCCACGTTTCGCCAGTAGGTTCGCCACGGCAGCGAAATCACCTCCACTGTGTCGCCGTTGTCTCGGAGATACTCGACGAGCAGTCTATCATATCGGAACCCGCCGGAGGGGTGGTCGAGATCTCCGTAAATGACGAGGCCGATATCCATTCTGTCGACTGTTGTCGGAGTGGCTACTTAATCTCCCGTTGTCAGGTGCGTCGACCCGAGACGGCGAGCCAATCCCGCGTGAAATTGATCACGAAGGGAACGGCGACGACCACCGCAAGCGGTCGGGACACAGCCGTCGGCACAACTGGCAGGAGCGCGATCCAGATGGTTGCCATCGCACCGCCGCCGAGGAGCCGACGGAGTTGGCTCGGCGGCAGATCGTACACTGGACGTCCACGACGCTCTCGTCGCCAGATACCGAACACGAACGCGTAGCGAGCAAGCCCAACAACCAGAAACACTACGGGAGCGCGCCCGTCGACAACGACAAACAGCGTCCCAAACAACACTGTCAGGCCATCCATTTCGGTGTCCAGCCGCGCGCCGAGTTCCGAGACTGAATCGGTTGCTCTCGCGAGCGCGCCGTCGACGGCATCGCCGGCAGCGGCGACTCCGAACAGCACGGCCGGCAGCCACGCCAGCGCGCCTTCCGGCACTCCCGTCACCAGAAAGCCAGCAAACACTGCCAGTGCGGCCCCACGAGCCAGTGTGAGAGCCGTCGGGAGTGTGATCGGGCCACCGTCGACTCGGCTGATACACACCCCTGTCACACCTGCAACAATCACGAGACCGCCACCAACGCCGCTGATAAACTGCGTCAGCTCACCGACCCAACCGACGAACACGCCAACGGTCGCTCCGACCAGTGCGGTGACCCACAGCGTGGAGACTGACCACTGTCGCCAGCCAGTCGGCTGCGTAGCCTCCTCAGTTGCCATCGGGTCGAATCCGTACGGTCATCAGTTGGTTTCCTGCCGGTAGAGGACGACTAACACCACGATGAGGACCAGTTGTGCGAGTTTATCAATCGCCCCTGCCGCTGTGAGATCAGCCACCCCAGCGGGCTGGTTGACTGCATACCAGCCAACAATCTGAACGAGGGTGTACGGAATCCCGACGAGATACAGCAGTCGACGGCGGTAGTCGATAGCTAACAGGACAAGCCCACCGAGGTAGCCCCCGCCTGCAAGCACGAAGAGAATACCCATCCAGTGTGGCAAAAAGCCCGCCCCGAGCACGATATGGACGGCCGCACTGATCAGTGCCATCACGACGCCGAGCCAGTGAAGCGGTGTGAGCGATTCGAGTGCGAGTCGACTGTCTGCGGAGCCCATGGGAGGATACACGTGGATCGCTCACAAACCCTTTTTGTTACCGGTTTGGTACCAACAGGTGTGTCGGAACGGATTTGACGGCGAAGCCCCGAACCAGGGGTATGGACGGTGATCGGCGTCGACTGCTCGTCGGCTTGGCGGTTGGGTTGCTGTTGATTCTCAGTGGCGTTCTGCCGCAGCCCGTTTTTGCGTCGCCCTACGAGACGGACGAGCCTGCGCCCTATCTGCACCAGGCCGTCTCCGAAGACGACAGCCAGTACAGCCAGTTAGTCGACCTCTACGGCTTCGATTCGACAGCAGCGACGCCGGTTGATGCGTTGTCACCGACTGCACAAACGGTGGTCGACCGCACCATCTCCAGCGAGCAGTCAGGCGACTGGCGACGGTATGAGTTGCCGGTTTGTCGGTCGACAATGCTGGTGTGTGATTCGGTTCGAGAACCGCCTGCGGACTTTCAGTACGGCGAAGGAACCCCCGAGGAGGTCTTTCGGCTGATCGAGGTCGACGACGAGCGGTATCTGTTCCAGACGGGCGTCCAGACTGACGCTGGGTCGGACAGCGGATTCGGCGATGCCCCCGTTTCGACGTTCATCTGGCTGTTTGGGTTGATCCCGTTTGGCGCAGTCGTGCTCGCTTCGCAGGCGATTGCCCAGAAAACGGGCGAGCGTCGACTGCCTGCGGTGCTGACTACGATTGGTGGTGGACTCATTGTTGCTGGAATCGCGGTGCCGTATCTCACCGTCTTCGGTGTGATATCGTATGCCGATCTGTCAGTGCCCCTTTTGTTCGGTGTGGTCGGTATCGCGCTGGCTGGCATTGGAGGGCTCGTCTGGCAGACCGTCCAGTATACACGCACCGAGTTTTGAGCAGTCTCATTCGGTTTTTTGAGTAGTCGCGTTTGGTTTTATACGCTCGCTACCGAAAGATCGAGCAATGACTGACCAGTCGGAGGGTCGACCTGTTGGCTCCGAGGATCGGCCCGTCGTCCTCATCACTGGTGCGGCGTCGGGCATCGGCGCGTCGGCCGCCGAGATGTTCGCCGACCGCGGCTGGCTCGTCTATGCGACCGATATCAATCCCGAGTTTCCGTCGAGCGTTGCGGCCAACTGCCGGTGTCTCGAACTCGATATCACCGACGACGCGCAACTCCAGCGTGTTGTCGACAGCGTGCTCGATGAGACGGGGCGGATCGACGTTGTGGTTGCCAACGCCGGCTTTGCGGTTCCCGGCCCGATCGAAGACGTGCCGGTCGACAAGTCGCGTCGACAGTTCGACGTGCTGGTCCATGGCACTCATCGACTGATACAGGCCGTGTTGCCGGCCATGCGTGCGCAGAGTCAGGGTCGAATCGTGGTGGTTTCCAGCGTGCTCGCGGGGTCTGCGTCGCCCGGGATGGGGACCTACGGAGCGGCCAAAGCCGCCGTCGAGTCGCTGGCCGACAGCCTGCGCATGGAGCTTCACGGGACCGGCATCTCGGTGTCGCTGGTCGAACCGGCGTGGGTCGAGACTGATTTTTCGGAGACAGCGACCGACCGGCTGGACGGCGAGCGAACCGATACCTACAGCGAGATCTATCGGCTGCTCGATGCGGGCTGGGTTCTCGACGGTGGCCCGCTCGCGTTGACTCCCGAGTCGGTCGCAACACGGGTGTTTGCGGCGGCAACGGACGACCAGCCATCGACGCGGTATCCTGTTGGCTGGCGGAGTCGACTGATACTGCTGAGTCGGTTGCTGCCTGATCGACTGGCCGACCTGGCTACGCTCCGACTTCTCGGTGGGTCGGTTGGGGCTCGTCAACGATGGGACAGTCGGTCGACCGCGAGCCGAGCAACGGCTGTCTCGACCGACGGTTCGGTCGTCCTGTCGACCGGGCAGACGGTTTCGGTGCCGCTTGAGACCGACGCGTCGCTATCAGGTGTTGCACTGTCGGCTGACTATGAGGGCGTCGACGGACTGCTTCCCGAGTCGCTGTCGGCGGTTCGACTCACACCGCGGCGGTCGGCTGTCGTGTTGCTGTCTGTCGACTACAACGAGGTCAGCGGCGGGGCGGTCGAACCCTACAACGAGGTCGGGATCATGATTCCGGCCGTCCCCGCGGCTGGACCGATGTCGACGCTTCGACAGCCCTCGAAAATCGGCGGCTACGTCTGGCAGCTGCCGGTGACCACCGAGCCAGCCTGCGCGCTCGGCCGGGAGATCTGGGGGTATCCGAAATCCGTCGCTGACATCGAGATCACAACAGATGGGAGCCGGACCGAGACACATCTCCACCGTGACGACAAACACGTCCTCTCGCTGGCGATCGACCGACCGTCGACTCACTCTCTGACGGTGCCACTGTCGTCGTACACACAGAAAGCCGGCGAGCTAATTCGAACACCTCTCGCGTTCCGTGGCGCGCTGGGATGTCGGCCGCTCAGTCGGCGGGTCGACTGGCAGCTTGGCGACCACCCGTGGGCAGAGACGCTACGGTCGGCCTCGCTGGGTCGACCGCTGGTAGTGTTCAGCGGCGAGTGTACGTTCGAGATCGGCCACCCCGAAGCCGTTGGCTAACAGCCCAAAGCGGCTGGACCGTCATCTTTAGGTGTCGACTACCGAACTGTGCGTATGGATCGTTTGCGGCAGTCACTTCTCGACACCCCGATTACCGAAAAGGACGGCTACCACTACTTCGTTCATCCGATTAGCGATGGCGTTCCGATGTTAGAGCCCGCATTACTCCGAGAGATCACCGTCGAAATCGTCCGCAACGCCGATTTGGAGGGCGTCGACAAGATCGTCACGCCGGCGGCGATGGGGATTCATATCTCGACATCGGTCTCGTTGATGACCGACATTCCAGTGGCGATTATTCGCAAGCGCTCGTATGGTCTCGAAGGCGAAGTCTCGTTGTCGCAGGTAACGGGCTACTCGGAATCCGAGATGTATATCAACGATGTCGAGGCTGGCGACCGTGTGCTCGTGCTCGATGACGTGCTCTCGACAGGTGGGACGATGCGAGCAATCCTCGATGCGCTGACCGAAATGGATGCCGAAGTCGTCGACGTGCTCACGGTAATTCGAAAAGCCGGCGAGAACAAACTCGACGACACCGACTACGATGTCCAGTCACTGATCACGGTCGACATCGTCGACGGCGAGGTCGTGGTTGTCGACGAAGACGAGTAAATTGAGGCGAGTGAGGCCGCCCGTTTCGCAACCCTTATTTGCGAGATGGCGGTACTGTACA
>CAZOOU010000012.1:0-18889 GCA_964581495.1 uncultured Haloferacaceae archaeon | reverse complement strand
GTTTCGTCTGTGTCGTCGGGCTCGGAGGCCTCGACGGTGTCGGTGTCGGTCTCGGTGTCGGTCTCGGTCTCAGCCGCGTGCTCAAAATCGGAGCTGTCGGCTCCGTCGTCAGCCGAGCTCTCGTCGGTCTCACTCGAATCGTCGTCGAGTTCTGCTGGCAGCTTTTCGTCGGTGCCGTCGAGGATGAGTTTGCCGCGGAACTCGCGGTCCGACTGCCGAATTGATTTGCCGAGATCAATGTTGCCGTTGTCTCGGACGTTGTTGACACGGACACAGACAGTGTCGCCTGGCTCCCACGAGAGGCTTTCGAGGCGTCGATCCAACTCGCTGCGGTGCAAGAGGCCGGTGACGCCGGGCGCGAGATCGATGAACACGCCGAAATCGGCGTAGCCGTCGACCGTTCCCTCGTAGAATCGGTTGTCAATCAGTTGCGATGCGTGGTTACCACGGAACTCGAAAAGGACGTCTTCCTGATGGCTGTCACAAACGTGACCGTCATCAACAGGGATGCCACAGATGATACACGAACCCATTTGATACAACGATATGGACCCACCCTTTAACGGTTGTCGAAACGCGCTGAGTCGTCAGCCCGCGATCGTCTCGGTCAGCGTCTCGACGACAGCTAGCCCATCCCACAGTCCGCCGAAGGCGATACCGAAGACGAGAATTGCGGGCAACACACCGGCGAGGGCGGCTCGAACCACCGATGTGTTGTGGACGACCGAGAGGCCGACGACCAACAGCCCGGCGGCGTACAGCCCACAGAGCGCGGCCAGTCCTGGAACCGGAACCCATGCGACGACACACGGAGCGGTTGCATAGCCGATGATCTGGACAGTCTCGCTGACGCCCGCGCGGTCGTCGACCAGTACCATGAGAATCACCGTCTGAATCGCCGAAACGAGATGCAGCGCGGCCGGCGCGGCGACAACTGCGGTCAGAAGGAGGATAAAAACAGCCGTCACCCCGATGCTGTCGCCCAAAACCGGAATACGGTCAGCACCCAAAACGCGCTCGGGCTGGACCGCGAGCAGCCCGCCGACATAAACCAGCGCAACCGCAATCGCAAAGCTCAGCCCTGGAGCCTGGTCGCCCGGCGCGACACCGTTGGCGAAAAACCGCCGTGGTCGACGCATGATCTCAACCCATGCTCGCGCCATGCCGCTGGGCCCACGGTCTCGGCCCCCGCGCGGCGTTTCGACCCACGTAGTCACGGTCGACTGGAGGGCTGTTGGCTGTATCAGCGTTACTATCGAAGCCGTCGGGGCTTTACTGCTGGGTCGTCTTTGGCCGGTATGAAGCAGTCACTCCGGGCCGGGATCGCCGTCTACAACGCCGGAGCCACGCATGCGGCCCACGACGCCTGGGAAGACCACTGGCTCGACCGTCCGGAGGGAACCGACGACGAGCGGTTGCTTCACGGGCTGATCCAGTTTACTGCTGCGGTCTACCACGCCGACCGCCGCAACTGGTCGGGCGCAGTCGGCCTCGCCGAAAGCGCCCAGACGTATCTCGCCGACCTCCCGGCAAGCTATCGAGGCGTCGACCTCACAACCGTTAGGCAGTACCTACGCGCACTCGAAGTCGACCCCGAGCGGATCGAACGCGCCGCGCCGCCGCGACTCAATTATAACGGTACGCCGCTCGTGGCCGCAGACCTCTCGGTCGAGGAGATCGTGATCGCCGCCGAGACGATTGCCGAAGACAGCGAGAGCTACGACGAGCAGATCATCGAACAGGCGGCCGACTACGCCCGCCAAGAGGTCGACACCAGCCAGACCGAATTCATTGGCCTGCTCACGACGTTCGTCGACGAGTCCACCCACCGTGGAATCGTCTACGACAGAGTCACTGCAAACGTCGAGCGTCGACAGCGAAAACAACAGGACGTGGCAGGCCTCTTCGAGCCACGAGACGGCGAGTAGCCGGTTCCTACGAGGAGTAGACCGTGGCTAATATTTGGGTTCCGCGCCGGTCGTCTCGTAAATCTGGTCCATGAGCTCGTCGCGCTGACGCTGCCAGGTGGCGAGAGCCTCTGGCGTCGACGGATACCGCTCGTAGTGAGCAATGAGTTTCTCGGCGAGCTGTTTGACCTTATAAAAGTCGACGATCTGTCGCCAGTAGCCGAAGCTGTCGATCGCACAGCGTGCGGCGAGCAGCGGCCCCATCGAGGTTTTGCCAGTATATAACGCCTCAGCCAGCTGTTCGCCCGGCAGCGCGGCCAGCAGCCCCATCAGATCGTCGACGTCGACAGCGGTCGAGAGGATGTTGTAGACGTCGAGGCCCGCGTATTTGGCACCGAAATGGTCCATCACGCGCTCGTTGTAATGCCAGAGCGCCTCCTCGCTCACGTCGCCAGCCTCGATAGCCGCGACTGCCTGTTCGGCGGCATACTGGCCAGCATACGCGGCCCCAGCGATCCCACCACCCGTCGTCGGATTCACGTGGGCAGCGGCGTCGCCGACAGCCATATACCCTGGTGCGACCGCCGAATCGTAGACCCGTCGAGTTGGGAGCGCCGCGCCGAGTTTATCGGTGACTTCAGCTCCTTCGAACTCCTCGCGGTCTGTGAGATCCTCTTTTAAGTCGTCGATCATCTGCATCGGCTCTTCGTTCATCTGGAAGCCGAGCCCGGCGTTGATCGTCGTCGACGTGCGCGGGAAGTACCACAGATAGCCCGCCGCGCGCTTGGTCGGCTTGAAGACGAGCGCGTCGTCCCACTCGACTTCCTTTTCGACTTCGACGATCTCGCGGTAGGCCGAACAGAACTGCGAGTATCGGACGTTCGTATCAAAGGTGGTGCCCTCGAAGTCGACTTTGTCCTGCAGGAGCGACAGCGAGCCAGCCCCATCGATCACGACCTCGGCGTCGTACTCGACGGCCTCGCCTTCTGTTCTGCCGACGACGCCGGTGACGGTGCCGTCGTCGGCCTGGGTGACGTCTTGGACCACAGTATCGTAGTGGAACTCGACGCCGGCCTCTTCGGCTCCCTCAATGAGGAGTCGGCCGTACTCCCAGCGGTCGATGACGGCGAGTTCGCCGGGGACCGGGATTTCGAGGACGGTGTCGTGGCTCGGAATCTCGAAGCGGCCGTGGTCGACGTCCGTGTTGGTGAACGCGGGCTCGATTGTTGATTTGGGGATCGCTTCGGGGAACGCATTCGCACCCTTCAGCGCGTCACCGCAGGCGATGTGACCGGCTTCCTCGCTCGTTTTGCGCTCGATAACGACGACATCGAGGCCGGCGTGGGCGGCGGTTGCGGCGGCATAACAGCCGGACGTACCCGCACCGACGACGGCGATATCGTACTCGTAGGAGGTCATTAGTTCGAATCCACCCTCTGGGGAGAAAACGCTTTATCTCGAACGCTGTCGGTCTGTGTCCGACGGATACCTGGCTGGCATCTCGACAGCACAGCCAGACGCGTCGACAGCACTGATTGCGGCTGGGCCCCTACCCAGTGTATGGATCGTATGGCGCGTCGACAGGCCTGGGAAGCAGTTTCAGAGACGTACGCCGATCGGCGGGACCCCGATGGCTCGGACGCCGACCTCATCGCGGAACTGGTGGCCGACTGTCCGGCCGACCCTCTCGTCTTGGATGTCGGCTGTGGTGACGGCGCGCGAACGCTCGCCAATCTACCACGCGATGCCATCGGTCTGGATTTCGCCCGCCACGGACTCGAACTGGCGGCCGAAAACCTCCCCGCGGCACGATTAGTGCAGGCCGATATGCAGGCGATTCCCCTGGCCGACGCAACCGTCGACGCCATCACTGCCTACCACGCCGTCTTTCACGTGCCGCGTGCTCGCCAGCCCGAGGTGTACGCGGAGTTCGCCCGCGTCCTGAAGCCGGGCGGGACGCTGTTGATGACACTACCTGCGGGCCGGTTCGAGACCGTCCGCCGCGGCTGGATGGGTGGCTCGATGTTCTTTTCAGCACCGGGTCGGGAAACGACGCTCCAACAGCTGCGCGAGGCCGGCTTCGAGGTCGACCGGACACCGACCGCAACCGATCCACTTGGCTCCAGCAGTGAGTTCGTCTTTGCGGATCGGCCACCCCGCTAGGCCGGTCACTGCGGATCGGTCGGTCGTGAACACCGCAAACAGAGCACGCTCTCGGCAATCCAGTTGACATCCGTCGACCCACAGTCCGGACACCGGTGGTGGTTGGTCGCATACTCGGTCGTGCCGCGTGGTGCCGCGAGAAACTCGGCGTCGATAGCTCGCCCCAAGAGGCTTGGAAACCGTTGTTGTTTGTACGTCGCGCGGTGGGCCAAAAACGCACCGGCAGCTGCTGGATCCGGACCGTGAAGATCCTCCCATTTGATCGCGATTTCGCCGTCGGCGAGGCTGCGAGCGACCTGTTTGATCGGTGTGGCTGCGGCCTCGAATAGCGGCGTCGTTGCGATGGTTTGCGAGCTCTCGATGCTGTCGCCAGCCGCTCGGTAGGCGTCGACTGCGGCCTCGTAGGCTGTGGCTACGCCGTCGAACCCGCCAGCGACGCGACAGTCAGCAACCAGTTCATCGAGACACGCCCGCTGGACCGGCTGGGACAAGGCGGTCCGGAGATCACGCGCGACGGCGATGCCTTCGAGGCCGCGGTGGGTTGCCCGCGAGTGACGGCCAGCAACCCGGTAGCAGATCGCACTCGTGAGAAGATACTGGACGCCGACCCCGCTGTACCCCCGCTCGTCAGTCTCGAATGGGCTTTGGCCTTTCCGTGGCTCGGACAGCACACGCCTGGCTGCACGGCAGTAGGCGTCGCCTGCAGCCTCGTAGTTTCGAGTCGACAACGCCCTTACTGCCTCGGCAACGTAGCCGCCGTCCTGCGTGTGCATACCGACAGATGGCTGGCTGCATACAAACCGGTTTCTTGCTGGTGGCCGCAGCCGTCGGTCAGCGTGGACGCGGTATTAGGCGTCGACTACCTGCTCGATCAGGTCAGTTGTCCGGTCGACGAGTGTGTCAACGTCGTCGCTTTCGGCATACAGCCGGATGTAGGGCTCTGTGCCGGAGGGCCGAACGAGCAGCCACGAGCCATCCCCGAACGCCAGTCGAACACCGTGGTCGAACGAGGCCTCGCTTTCGGCGAACGCCGCCGGGAGCTCGGTTTCGAGCCGACGCATCGCCGTGGGCTTTCGGTCGTCCGGACAGTCGACGCTTACTTTTCGGTACGGTCGTTCGGTGATCGGCTCGCAGAGCGCGTCGAGTCCGTCGGCGGCGACCAGCCGCGAACAGACCGCGGCACTGGCGATACCGTCAGTCCAGCCACCGAACTCGGGGTGGATGTGTTTCCACGGCTCGGCCGCAAAGACCACCGTTTCGTCGCGGTCGGCGGCGGCTGCAATCCCTTCGTGGAGGCCGCCCAGCCGAACGCGGTCGACGCGCCCGCCGGCAGCGGTTACCTGCTCGTCGATCCGCCCTGAGGCGTTCGGCGTCGTGATGACGACGGGCGTCGGCGCATCCGCGCCGTGGGTGGCTACGTAGCGGCGGGTGTAGTGGCCCGCGAGAATGGCGAGTACCGTATCCTCGTGGACGACGTCGCCGTTGGCATCGACGATGACGATTCGGTCGGCGTCGCCGTCGTGGGCAATGCCGAACGCGTAGTCGCCCTCGGCGAGCACGGCGCGGAACTCCGAGAGGGTCTCTGGAGTGGGTTTCGAGGGCCGGGCTGGAAAGTGGCCGTCGACAGTGGCGTTGAACGTAATCGCATCCGCGCCGAGCTCGCGGAGCACGTGTGGCGTTGCATGCGAAGCGACCCCGTTGCCGCAGTCGACCGCCACGCGGAGCCCATCGCAGTCCGCACCGAACGCACGGCTGTACGCGACGACCGACTCGCGGTAGGCCGGCAGCAGATCGACAGTTGTGGGCTGGCCCCACTCGTCCCACGGGGCTGGTGGACCGTCGGCCTCGATGTACTCCATAATCGTCGACTCGCGGTCGCTGTCGAACTCTCGGCCGTCGACAAAGCATTTGATCCCGTTGTCGGTCGGCGGGTTGTGCGAGGCGGTTACCATCAGTCCGTGGCGGCCACGGGAGGCAAACGCCAGCGTCGGCGTCGGCACCTGACCGATCCGAACGGGTCGACAGCCCGCAGCGGCGACGCCGGCTTCGAGTGCGGCCACGAGCGCGGGGCCGGTGGTCCGGCCATCCCGGCCGATGACGATCTCGGGCGTCGACGCCGCGCTTTCGGCGACGAGCCGACCGACCGCGCTGCCAATGGAGAGCGCGACCGCTGGCGTCACGTCATCGGTTACGTTGCCCCGAATGCCCGCCGTTCCGAACTGAACCATGCTCCATCCTTGACGTACTGCCTTTAGAAACCGCTGGTTGAGCCGGATTTATGCCTCGCGCTACCCAAGCCGAACCGATGACCGAAACCGACCGCGTTCGAGCCCACGTCTACGTGAGTGGCCACGTGCAGGGTGTTTTCTACCGAGCCAGCACGCGCGACAAAGCCCGCGAGGTGGGCGTCGACGGCTGGGTGCGAAACCTCGATGATGGCCGCGTCGAAGCCGTCTTCGAGGGGCCGAAGAAGGCCGTCGACAGGATGGTTGCGTGGTGCGAAACCGGCAGTCGGGCCGCCAGCGTTGAGACTGTCGAACGAACACCGGAGAAGCCGGTCGGTCTCAACGGGTTCGAGATTCGACGATAGCAGTACTGAAACGCGAGGAAAACGGATCGAGTGGGGGCTGGAGACGGGATGGGACGTGCCGCTTGGCGTCCGCCCGTCGGTCCACAACAGGCCAGTGGACGTATTACTGACAGATCTGGATGCAGCGGCCGGCCGTCGGGAGTGGTGCTGTCTCGAAACGCTGTTTCACCTCCTGTCGTGTCATTACTGATTGGCATGGCACCGACCCACATATAATCTCGGTTATAAGGCCTTATACAGAAATTAAATAATATATATGCCACCCCGCCGTCGCTGTGAGCAGGAAGTATCCAACTGTGGCCTGAAGGCGGCGTTGGGACTCGAAAGGCGCGTCGAAACACGAGGAAAACGAGTCGAGGTGGCCCCCGAACACTCGACCCGTCTGTGGGTCCGACCAGACCCAAGCGAGTGGGATGGGCGCGGCAGCGTTCTGCCGACGGTGACGAGAAAAGCGTCAATGCGTCGGCACCGACAATTTATCCCTGAGAGGGATAAATGCACCGTCCCTCGGCCGTCAAAACTTACTGCCGGCGGTCGTCCAACGCCGGAAACGCCGCGCGAACCGCTGGAACGCGCTCGGGGTCGACCGTTGCGGTCAGTCGGGTGGGTTCGTCACCGCTGCTGGCGAGTGTCGTTCCCCACGGATCGTACACCGTCGAGCGGCCACAGAGCTGCGTGTCGGCGTCGGAAAACGTCCCCGAGCCGTTGGCGGTCGCTACATAACAGAGGTTTTCGATGGCCCGAGCCCGTCCCAGCGTCTTCCAGTGTTCGACCCGCGGATACGGCCACGCGCTCGGCACGACAACGAGGTCGACCCCGCGGTCGACCAGCCGGCGGTAGAGTTCCGGAAACCGGAGGTCATAACAGGTCGTCATCCCCACCGAAACGCCGTCGAACTCGACGACATCGAGCGACTCACCAGCAACAAGGAGTTCGGCTTCGGTCGACTCGTAGCCGAACAGGTGGTGTTTGCGGTAGATTCCCTGCCTGTTGCCGTCGCGGTCGAAAAACACCGCCGTGTTGGCATACCCCTCGTCGGCAGGTACCTCGTAGCCGGCGGCCGCGCTGGCCGCGAGATCCTCGACGGTTGTGCCGGCGACCAGCCCCACGTCGTTGTCGGCGGCCATCGCTGCGAGGCGGTCAAACAGCTCGTCGTCGAGACCGGCGGCGTAGGTTGGATACTCGTCGAACGCGAAAAAGCCGACAACGAACTGCTCGGGCAACACGACCAGATCCGCCCCGTCGGCGGCTGCCCGTTCGATCTCGGTGGCGGCTCGCGCAAGGTTTGCCTCGGGGTCGGCGGCGATCTCGAGTTGGACAACAGCGAGCTGCATGGTCACGAATCAGCGGCGAAGTCCGCCCGCAGCGCGGCTTCGAGGTTGTCCATCTCGCTGTCGAGGTTACGTTTGAAAAAGCGTTCGACACCCGGGAGTTTGCCGTCGACAACGAACTCGTTTGTGAGCGTACAGCCTGTCGGCGTCGACTCGATTGTGTGTTCGCCAGTGACCTGCATTGCTTTCGAGCGGCCGACGAACTTCACGCGGTTCGGTGGCTCTCGGCTGACGTCCTCGGTTTTGACCTGGACCGTTGAGCTGATGAGTGGGATTGGCAACATCACGTGCCAGACCGCCCGGTTGTCGCCGCGGAGTTCGTAGGAGTCGACGACGCTGATCGCGCCAGCCCGCTTTTCGGGGTCGGCGATAAACTCCCAGACACGCTCGCCGGGCACATCGAACTCGAAGGTCCGCGAGAGACGGACTGTCATTGCTATCGAATCGACTGCAGAGGATAAAAAGCACGCGGAACAGGCTACTCGGGAGTCACTCGCCAGGTGGTCGATTTCGCACGACTCCATTTTTCGATGTTGACGTCGTCGGACTTTTCGGCCAACTGTGGCAGTCGTACACCGACCTGTTTGGAGGAAAGTCCGAT
Organism: uncultured Haloferacaceae archaeon; assembly: GCA_964581495.1. Lineage (GTDB taxonomy): Archaea > Halobacteriota > Halobacteria > Halobacteriales > Haloferacaceae > Halohasta. Next base: position 10,297 of record CAZOOU010000012.1, on the reverse strand, counting down.
GGCCTCGGCGATGGTTTTGGCCCGGAAGTATCGCTCGCCACGCGAGACGCTGTCGCGCAGATATGCGACGATGCGTTGTTCCTCGTCGGTGTAAGAGGTCATCGGGCTCAATACGGCTGTGAGCGGCTTAACAATTGCGTCCGGACCCAACTAGTCGTAAAGCTGGAGGGCGACAACACAGAGCGCGGCCGTGATCATCGCCGCCGCAAAGCCCCAGGCCCGCAGGAGCTGTGTTTCGCCGCCAAACATGAGCAGCGCGCCGAGAACGGCAATCAGACCGAACGCCATCGAAATCCCGACTGCTTTATCAGAGTCGACTGATCCGGTTTCCATAGCGGGTGGTTCGACGGCGAGCACTTAGTTCATTCGTCCTTAGCTGATCTCGACGTGCTCGGATTCTTTGTCGAGCGCGAGGTTGGCGGCGATTTCGGCGTTCCGCATGGCGTACTCGGCGGTTTGCTGGAGGCTGACAAGCACTTCGCGCACACGAAGGAGTTCAGTGTTCGAGAGTTCTGGGAGGTCTTCGAGGATCTCCTGTTCGCGGTCGGCGATCTCGTGGAACATGTATCGGCATTTGATCGTCAGATCGTAGTCCCGCTCGACGACCGCACGGACCGCCAGCGCGGTCATCTCGTCGACCTGGTCGGTGAACTCCCGAATCCGCCGCATCGTAGAGGAGTCGATATCCAGCCCGTCGCCTTCGGCATCGATCACGATGTCGGCGATATCCTCGGCGTTGTCGGCGGTGAGTTCGAGGTTTTTGGCGACCGAGCGGTAGCCGATAAGCGGGAAACTCGAATCCAGCCCGACGGCCCGACAGAGGTTCGGGTTCTGGTAGGCGGTAAAAATCAACCGCAGCAGGAGCACAAAGATCTTGTTGGCCTGTCGCTCGCGGTTGAGCGCACGCTCGGCCAGATCGGTGTTGCTGTGGGCCAACGCCTTGATCGCCTCGCCGCGCATCGTGCTGCCGGTGTTTTCGAGTCGTTCGAGGAGGTTATCCAGCGTGAAGTCTTCGGGGTCGACCGAACACCGAATCGCGATGCTCTCTGGGGTTTCTTCGATCACGCCCAGACCCATCAGCTGGGTTTCGGCCTTATAGACGGCGTTGATATGCTCGGATTCGAGCGCACCCTCTTCTTTCTGGACATGGATCACGCGCCGACCCAGCACGTACTGGGCGACGATAGCGCGTTCGAGCGCGCCGGCATCGAGGTTGTCGGCGTGGATGATCGCCTCGCTTTCTTCGGTGCTGGCCGACTCCGGGAGCACCGTCAGTGTCCCTTTGCCGCCCATCCGGATCGAGACCTCGTCTCCCTTTTCGACGTTGTGCTCTTTGGCCCATTCGGCCGGCAGCGTCATCGCCAGCGTTGAGGGGCCTAACCGTTGGACTTTCCGCGTTTCCATACACCGATTCGGCTTTGTATCTCCTTAGTCTTGTCTATAGACATAGTATTTTCTCAAAGGTCTGCATCAATCACACATTGTAAACGGTGTATTAGTATGTGATTTGTGCACATGATCTGGGCCGGTCCGCCTACACGATCTGCCTACACGATTTTCATCATTCGGCGTTCGAACCGGCCGACTCGGACCTTCTGCCAGCCGCCCAACTCGGCATCAAGCGCAGGGTCGTCGGTGTCGACGCGGAGCACCGACAGGCCGTCGAGCTTGCTTCGGGAGGCGACGATCTCGACCGAACAGCGGCGGATCACTTCGGGAGAAAGCTGTGGGTTCCCCCGACCGAAGACGAACCCCTGGCCGCCAATGGGTGAGACGATGATCACGTTGTCATCTCCCAACGCGTCGAGAATCTCCTGTTCACTGCCGTCTCGAACCAACAGTTCGCCATCACGCCAGACGTCGACGCCGATCGGCGACCCCTCGAAGCCCAACGCCGCCTTGATCGCGCCGACCGTCGAGCCCGGCCCGAGCACGTAGGTCGTCTCGGGGTCGACGCCGTCGGCGATCCCCGCCGCCAGCGCGTCGACGGTGCCGCCGCCGAGCTGTTTCGAGGATTGGAGCTCGTCGGTAACTGGGACCCACGCGACCGCCCGGAGTTCGGGGTGGACTGCTCCCTCGCGGTAGTCGTCCTCGTTGATATCCATCACCTCCCGGCGTTCAGTCCGGTCGAAGCTGACGATGATCTCGGCGGCGTCTTCGGGCGAGACGGCGAACACGGCCGAATAGACTTTGACGCCGGCCGGCACGCCCAACATCGGGATCTCGGTCGATTCGAGTGCTTCGGCCACGTCGGCGGCGGTGCCGTCGCCACCGACGAAGACCACGAGGTCGACCTCGCCGACGAACGCAGCAATCGCCTCGCGTGTATCGTCGACAGTTGTCTCTGTGGCTGGCTCGAACACGACGGTCGGCTTGAAGCCGGCGTCGCGGGCCAGCGACGCGCCCATCGGCTCGCCGGCGACAGAGAGCTCAACGGAAGAATCAAGCGCGGCCAGCCGGTCGAGCATCCGCCGGGCCCGGTCGGGCGCGCGGGGGGCCGCCCCACGGGCGCGGGCTTCGTCGACCTTTCCGTCGGTGCCTTTGAGCCCCACACGGCCACCCATGCCGGCGATTGGATTGACGACGAAACCGATGTGCATAGCGACACGGGGGCCTGAACGAACAAAAACGCCGCGAGTCGTCGGCCGTACTACTGCTCGCCGCCGTCAGTCAGCACGCGGCCGCCGAGAATGTCGGTCGCAAACCCTTCGGCTTCGTCGACGTTCGGGCGATTGCCAGCACGAAGCTCTGTACACAACTGGTCGGCCAGACGGGTAACATCGGTACCTGATCCCTCCGTGGCGACTCGACGGAACGTCGGGCCGTACAGCGGCGCGACGCGCTGTCCGATATCATCGAGGGAGGTATTGGCAACACACTGGACCTGTTTGAGAGCTTCTTCGGGCTCCATGTGCGTTCATATGGGAGACGAGTATATGAATTTACTCCAATTCGGAACTGAGTAAATAGTGACGATAGCGACAGTTGGTGACCCAGCAAATCGCTGCAATCGGGAGCTATACGTAGCGTGGGTCCGGGATACGACTGTGAGCGACCCACAACCGAGCAGACCGGGCGTCGCCGAGCAGGCCGCACGCGCGGGCGCGAAACTCGCGTTTGAGCAGTTCCGAACGGGCATTGTCGCCGAGACCAAAACATCAGAAACCGATCTGGTCACCGAGGCCGACCGCGCCGCCCAGCGTCGGGTAATCGAAAAAATCGAGTCGACCTACCCCGACGAACCCATCGTCGGCGAGGAGGACGACGCACGCAAAACGGTCCCCGAGGAGGGCCCGGCCTGGATCGTCGACCCCATCGACGGCACCAACAACTTCGTCGACGGCATTCGGATCTGGGGGACTGCCGTTGCCGCGGTCGTCGACGGCGAACCCGTCGGCTCGGCCGTGGTGTTGCCCGCCGTCGGCGACGCCTACACGGCCGACCGAACCACTGCCTACCGCAACGGGACGCCGATCAGCGTCAGCGAGGTCGACCGACCGGAACTGTCGACGGTCGTTCCCATGCTCTGGTGGGACAGAGACAGTCGCGATGCGTACGCGGCTGCCACCCGCGAGATCGTCCAGCGGTTCGACGATCTCCGACGGTTCGGCTCCGCCCAAGCCACGCTCGCGCTGATCGCCGACGGCGCGGTCGAAGGCGGCATCACCGATCTGCAAGCCCCGCCGTGGGACAGCGTCGCGGGCGTCCATCTCGTCCGGACAGCCGGTGGGCGAGTAACCGACGTCGACGGCAACCGGTGGCGGCATGACTCAACCGGACTGGTGATCTCGAACGGCCAGGTTCACGAGGCGATGCAGGCCGCAACCGACGGGATCCTGGGCTGCTGAATCGTCGAGCGACAGCCGGCTGGTCACGGGTATATAAGTAGTCGGTGGCTACCATGTCGGCGGTCGTGTACGTCGGCCACCCGAGACCGCAACGCTCAATGGTCAGTCGGCCCGACTGCCCAGAAATGGCTGCTGTCTCCGAGCGGTTTGACATCTCCCCCGAACGGCTGTGGATCGGCACCGGCAGCACGATTGCCCTCGCGTTGCTTGTTGGCTCGCTGCTGTTCCGCGAGCTCGTCTACGGTCGGTTTCTCTGGCAGTACTTTTGGGGGCCGGTGGCCGCCGACGGCAACGGCGCGCTCTGTGCGGTGCGATCAGGTGGCAGCGTCGAGTATCTCGGCTCCAGTTCGGCCTGCATGCAGGCGGAGGCCGCCGGCGAGATCGTCGCCTACCCCGGCTACACCATCCCGTCGACGGTCGGCTACATTTCGGTGCTGCTGTTCGTCCTTCTTGGGGTGCTGTTGTTGCTTCGCCGGCTCGATATCGGCACTGACCGCGGCTTTTTTTATGCCCTGTTTCCGTTCATGCTGTTCGGCGGTGCGCTGCGGACTATCGAAGACGCTGGCGTCTCGGCGACCCGAGCCGGAGCCGAGCCCCTGATTGCGTTCCCCTGGAGCGGGCTGATCATCAGCCCCTTCATCTACATCACGGTGTTTGCGCTGACGCTGGCGGCGGTCCTGCTGAGTTTCCGGCTCGAAGCCGACGGCTACGTCGACCGCTATGAGTATCCGCTTGCCGGAATCGGGACCGCGCTCGTCGTCGGCTCGGTGGGGTATCTGACCTACCTCGCGGTTGCCACGGAGTATGCAACCCTCCACCCACAGGTGTTGGGCGTCACGCTCGTCGGCGCGACCGTCTCGGCGTGGGTCACCTGGAAGGTCGTCGGCTCACGGTATCCCGAAGTCAACGCTGGCACTGGCTTTATTGGCTTCGTGGTGATCTGGGGCCACGCAGTCGACGGGGTCGCCAACGTAATCGGGCTCAACTGGATGCCCGCACTCGGCGCGGGGAGTAATCTCGTCCCAAAACACCCGCTCAACGCGGCGATCGTCGAGTACACCGGCCGGCTGTTGCCCGACGCAGTGCTGGCGATCACGAGCGACGCCTGGCCGTTTTTGTTCGTGAAACTGGCAGCCGCAACGGTCGTCGTCTGGCTGTTCAACGACGAACTGTTCGAGGAGCATCCGCGCTATACGATACTGCTGCTCGTTTCGGTGCTTGCAGTGGGACTGGGCCCCGGCACCCGTGACATGCTCCGAGCGACGTTCGGCGTCTAGCTGCGCGCCGATCGCTACTCGTCGGTGTGGCCGTCGGCGTCGACCGTGATCACCGTACAGTCGAGCTTTTCGCGGAGGTAGGCGCCGATGTCAGGATCCGAAAGCAGCTTGCTGACCATCCGCTGCCACTGGCTGGCCTGTTTCGAACCGATAACGACACAGTCGGCGCGCTCGGCAGCGATCTCTTCGAGGATTGTCTCTTCGACTAAAAAGCCGCGGCGGACCACGTATCTGGCGTGGGCGATCTCGCCGAACTCGCGTTCGACTGCGCGTTTGAGCTCGGTCCGGCTGACTCGCTGGCTGTCCTGATACAGGTCGACGTGAAGCACCGACAGCTCGGCGCCGCGGTCGGTGCTGATACGGATCGCTTCACGGAGCGTCGACTTCGAGTGGGCAGAAAGCGGATACCGGACAGGAACCACAACGAGCGTCATCTGTCAGGGAATCGCTCGCGGCGAGCAAAGAAGCTATCGCTCGCCTGATACACCGGAACGAGGAGCGGTTATTCGAGCTTGAACGCGACCTCGACTTCGGCCTGATACTCCCGTTCGTCAGTAGTTGCGAGTTCAACGCCCAGCTCTTGGACTTCGACCCAGTGGACGTTTTCGAGGGTCGCTTCGGCACGGTCGATCGCGTCGTCGACGGCGCGGTCGAAACTCTCTGTGCTTTTGCCGATCAGGGTGACTTTTTTGTGTACCATCGCAGCCGTCCATTCAGCACGCTAGCATAAAAAATCGCCCGCTGGCCGAGCCGACTGCTGGGTTATGCGGGCGCGAGCGTCGTCTCCGGATGGACGACCTCGAACGCCTCATCATCGTCCTCTTCGATGCCGATAATCGCCCAGTCGTACGGCGGTTTCGCGCGCTGTAGATACTCGCGTAACTCCCCTGTACACTGCATCCATGTGACGAAACACCGGAGTCGCGGACCCTCAGTCGACTCGGAGTCGAGTACGGGTTCGGGCTCTGCGGCATCATCCGCACACAGCGGTGTCACACGGACGCGTCGCCACTTTCGTTCGGCAACGAACTCGCTGCCATGCTCGTCGATGGCGTAGCCGAGCCGTCGGAACACAGTCCTGGCTTCTTCAGTCGGTGGTATGGTAACAGGGGCCATCCAGATGAGCGTACGTCAGCAACCATGATAAACTTTGCCACACCTAACGTGGCAGTAGTAACCAATTACTTATATACCGGGTTCAGTACGCCGTCGCTACTCGTGGGCGGCATCCCACTCTTCGGGTTTCCGGACGTTGGGACAGTCGTTGCAGACGATCCGACCCATCGTGTCCATTGCGTTGTCGAGGCTTTCGCACGACCCACAGAGATATCCCCACCGCTCGGTGGCGTCGGCGGTCAAATAAACCGTATAAAAGGGTGCCTCGGAGCCACGCTCGGTCTCGCCGCGGTCGACGTACAGCGTTCCCGCAGTGTCGACTGTCAGTTCCTCGAGTTCCATACCGACGCAACAACGGCACGCCGATTAAATAGTGTGGCTCTACGTCCGGAAACTCTCGCCGCAGCCGCACTCCGAAACGACGTTCGGGTTCTCGACATGGAACCCCGCCGCCTGCAGGCCGTCCTCGTATTCGAGTTGACTCCCGCCGATGTAGTTGAGACTCGCCGGGTCGACGAACACTCGGAGGCCGTGGTGGACGGTGATCGTGTCCTCGTCTTCCGGTTCGTTGTCGAAGCGCATTCCATACGACAGGCCCGCACAGCCGCCCTGCTGGACGAACAGGCGGAGCCCACCCACGTCGGGGTCCATTCCCTCCCGGTCCATCAACGCGAGTGCCTGTTCGGCCGCAGCCTCCGAAACCTCAACCGCGGCATCGGAGGACCCGTCGACGGTTTCGGTACTCATAGCTACCCATCGGTATCGAAGCTTGTTAACTGTGACGACCGGATGTAATCAGAACCTATTTCGATTCGCGGCAAAGGCCAGCGTGAGTCGCTACTCGAAGCGTCGACGCACGCTCTCGGCGTGGCCCTCTAGGCCCTCGGCTTCGGCGAGCGTCGTGATCGTCCCGGCGAGCCCATCGAGACTCTCCTCGCTGAGTCGCTGGACCGTCGTCGACCGCAGGAAGGCATCAACAGAGAGCCCGCCGAACCGCTTTGCACTCCCGTTGGTCGGCAGGACGTGGTTGGTTCCGGAGGCGTAGTCGCCGGCCGCGACCGGGGTGTACGGACCCAAAAAGACGCTGCCGGCCGAATCAATGCGATCAAGCAGGGCCTCGTCGTCGTCGGCCTGAATCGAGAGGTGTTCGGCCGCATACTCCTCGGCAAACAGGACCGCTTCGGACATTGATCGGGCCAGTAGGACGCCACTAGCTTCGTTAGCCAGTGCCTGTTCGACGGTCTCGCGTCGCTCACGGCCGTCGAGTTGGGCGTCGACGGCCTCGCTGATCGCTTCTGCGGTCGACTCGTCGTCGGTGACCGCAACCACCGACGAGTTCGGGTCGTGTTCGGCCTGAGCAATGAGGTCGCTGGCGACGAACTCGGGGGTGGCCGTCTCATCGCAGACCACGAGTATCTCGCTTGGCCCCGCAAGGAAGTCGATCTCGCAGTCCCCTCGAACCTCGGCTTTGGCCGCCGTCACCCACTTGTTGCCGGGGCCGACGATCTTGTCGACCGAGGTGACGGTTTCGGTCCCGTACGCTAACGCGGCGACCGCTTGGGCGCCGCCGACGGCGTAGATCGCGTCCGCGCCGGCTTCGTGGGCCGCCGCCAGTGTGACGGGGTTGATCGGATCGGCCGGCGGCGTGGCGACCGCAATGTGGTCGACGCCCGCGATTTTTGCGGGGATAACCCCCATCAGGACGCTCGAGGGGTAGGAAGCGGTGCCGCCGGGGGCGTAGACACCGACCCGTTCGATGGGGCGGAACCGTCGACCCAACTCGCGGTCGCCGAACGTCTCGCGCCAGTCGTCGGGCACCTGCCGCTCGTGGAACGCGCGGATGTTGTCGGCGGCCTCTGAGATCGCATCGAGAATCTCGTCGTCGACGTCTTCGTGGGCGCGCTCGGCGAGATCGGTGACGTCGAGATTGCCGACCTCGACATCGTCGAACTCCGCCGACAGCTGGCGGAGCGCGACATCGCCCTCATCGCGGACGCGGTCGATAATGTCGCTCGCGTCGCCGCGCGCCGCGTCGATCCCGGCGTCCCGCTCGAAAAACGCCCGTCGCTCGTCGGGCGAAAGATCCGCAACAACTCGGTAGCTCATGGGCGAAAATGGGAGGGCTGGCGAAAAACCGTTTCCATCGGCCGTTAGTTTTCGGCCGAGATCTGCTGGTCTGCCGGGGTATCGTACTTGGTGCGGAACTCGCCGATCAGTTGGCCCATTTTGGCGTACCAGTCGTTGAGCATGCGCTGCATGTCGTCGGCGATCTCGTCGGGATCGGTCGGCCGGAAGACGTGGTAGTAGCCGCCCTGGTCGTAGTTGACCTGTTCTTTCTGGACGAAGCCGCTGTTGATCAGCCGCTGGACCGACCGGTAGGCCGTCGACCGTTCGCGGTCGACTTTCTCGGCGATTTCGTCGACGGTGATCGGCTCGGACTGTTCGGTCAGGAGGACGAAAATCTCCTTGTCGAGTGCCTTGAGCCCGTGGATACACTCCAAGAGGCCATCACACTCCATGTCCTGTTTGAGATACTCGCTCATCGAGTCTGCCATGATGCGACACACTACACACTCGGCGGTCAAAAGTGTTTGTATAGTGTGCACAATACTGCATCCCCCTCAGCCGTCTCCAGCGTCCGATCCAGGCGGTTCCCAAATCAGTCGACCGTCTATGGCTGCCGGCGAGCGCGCCACCAGTATTGTATGATACATCCAAAACCATTATGCTGCTGGCGGTCCTACCGTTTGGTGATGAGCTCCCAATCAGCAGACGTTCCGTCCGAACCGATCACGCTCGGCGATGCGGCCGACTTCGAGTCGACCGTCGAGAGCTACGATGTCGTTCTCGTCGACTTCTATGCCGACTGGTGTGGCCCCTGTCAGATGATGGAGCCGACGATCGAGACGCTGGCTGCCGACACCGACGCCGCCGTGCTCAAAGTCGACGTCGATCAGTTCCAGCAGCTGGCCGGCGAGTATCAGGTCCAGGGAATTCCAACCCTGCTGGTGTTTGCCGACGGCGAGCTGGCCGACCGGATGGTCGGTGCCCAGAGCGAAGACCAGCTTCGGGACGCACTCAGCCAGGCAGCCTAAGCGTCGAATGGGACACCACACGTTCGACCCGGCCCGCGCCGACCGGCTCGAAGACGCGGCCGCCCGCTATCAGGTGTGTTCGCGCGACGAGCTCGTGGCCGCGGTCGACCCCGGGCCAACCGACACGCTCGCGGATCTCGGCAGCGGCACCGGCTTTTATACCGACGATCTCGCGCCGCGGGTCGACCGACTGTACGCGGTCGACATCCAACCCGAGATGCACGAACTGTACCGCCAGAAGGGCGTTCCCGAGAGCGTCGAGCTGATAACCAGCGGAATCGAAGCCCTGCCGTTCGACGACGACCAGCTCGACGGCGCATTCTCGACGATGACCTACCACGAGTTCGCCACGAGCGAGGCGCTGGCCGAACTCGCCCGCGTGATCCGGTCGGGTGGTCGACTCACCACCGTCGACTGGGACGGAGCCGGCGAGGGCGAGCGTGGCCCGCCGGTCGAGGAGCGATACACCGCCAGCGAGGCGGTCGACGCGCTTGAGGCCGCCGGCTTCGAGATCCAGACGGTGCAGTCTCGACCCGAAACGTTCCTGCTCGTCGCTCTGTCGCCGTAGCGCCATCCTTGTAGATTCGTTCCACAACTACACCACACAACTGCGTTTCGTAGGCCGTCGACAACAGAGAGCTATGGACCCAACTGTCGGCGGCCTCGACCGAACCGCACGGCCCGGTGGTGGACTGCTTGTGGCACTCGTTGGCGTGGCGAGCCTGCTTGGCGTCGGCCCGCTCGGGTCGACGGTCGGCGGCAGCGCCACGCTGGCTGGGCTCGTCGTGTTCGGCACCGGCCTGAGCCAGCAGTGTCTGGCCTACCGCCTGTTCGGCGTCGACACCTGCAACCGCTAAGAGCGGAATGCTGTCGTTGCAACGCTCTGACCCCGTCGTCGAGAGACCAATTTGGCTGTTTTGTGTAGCACAGAGACTAGCTGGGTCTACCAGCGACCGACCCA
>CAZOOU010000011.1:0-19144 GCA_964581495.1 uncultured Haloferacaceae archaeon | reverse complement strand
AAAGTATATAAGTCGACTACTCCCAGGGGTAGCCGCCAGGACGGTCGGGCCACAGCGGGTACCAGTAGCTTTCGTCGTCTTCGATTCCCAGCTCGCCGTCGAGCACCGACTGGAGTTTGAACTCTGCCTGGTTGTCCCGGTCGTGGTCGCCCTGTGGCACGAAGGGGTAGTAGGCCCCGCGGCGGAACGAGTAGATCCAGTAGGCGTGGTCGGTGTTACTTTTGTCGAAGGCAAACACGGCGGCCAAGAGCCGCGAGCCGTACCCCTCTTCGATGAACGTGTCGGCCGCAAAGTGGATCGAGGTCAGCATATCCTCGGGGTCGCTGTCCTCTAAGATCACCCAGTTGTAGCCGTGGTCGTCCGACCGTTGGCGAAACGTGGTGCCGGTTTCTTCCTCGCCAGCCTCCAGAATGGCCTCGACCTCCTCGACCATTGCGGCGAAATCAGTGCTGTCGACCGAGGAAAAACAGAGCGCGGCCTTTCCCGAGTTCTGGTAGCCAAGGTCGGCCTCCATCGTTACGTAGGCCGTCGACATCCCAAAGAGGTCTTCGGGGTCGGCATCACGGGTGGCATCCCGCTCGGCGCTTACGCCGAGAATCGACCGAACCGTATCCATCAGTCCCATACCAACGGATTGGCGGCCAAAACTAAAACCCCGCTGACTGACCGCCGAGAGAGATGCGAGCGGCTGTCGCTGCAGCCGACTGTCGAGCGAAACAGTCAGTTAGCAGTTCCAATGGTGGGCTTACCACAACCGTTCGGTATGTATGCTGCTGTATGGAGGCCATACCCAAGTACGGCGGTGTAGACCAGAGACGTAATGTCAGTCGACCGACTCTCGCGCAGACGGGCACTCTCGGCCGTGGCGTCGGTCGGCTCTCTGGGGGTCGTCGGCTGTCTCGGCGGCCGCCGCGAGCCGCTTGTCATCGGCGTCGGTCCGGCCGACAGCCGGAGCCATCAGGCCGGCCACGCGCTGGCGGTTGCAGTCGACCGGCACAGCGACCGACTCCGGCTCAACGTTACGTCGGTGGGGCCGCCGAGCGAGCGGCTGTACGAGCTTGCTGCGGGCACAATCGACGCCGCGGGCGTCGACAACACGACGCTGTATCGCGCCAGCGAGGAACGCGGTGTGTTCGATCTCGATCCGATCGACCAGCTTCCCGCCCAGGGAGTCGCCTACGGCCGTCGGGATCACTACTGGCTGGCAGTCGACGACCACCATGGCGACAACGACGACCGAGATACGGATCGAGACGGCGAGCCACCGACAGCGTCGACGCTGGCCGCCGACCGGACGGTGTATCCCGGCCAGCCGAGCACGCCGAGCCGGCTGGTGACCGAACAGCTCTGCAGGAACGCCGAGCTGTGGAACCCCGAGCGGGTCGACAACCGACCGCGACAGAACGTCGCCGACGGCGTCGAAGCCGGCGACATTGAAGGACTGGTCGCACGCCAAGATGCCGACCGATTGGCCGAGTGGTGTCGACAGCTCGACAGGCAGGTCGGCCACCGGCTTGCGGTTGTCCCACCCGGTGAGTCGTTGGAAACTGCGATCAATGACGCACCGAACACGGTGGGCCGCGAAATCGAGCCGGCCGACTGGGCGAACGCCGCCGCCGAGACAGTCGACGGCTGGGGGGTTCCAGCGCAGTGGCTCTGGTCGCGGGCTGTCGCGTCCGACGCCGTTGCCGAACTCACGCGGATCGCGCTCGAACACGCCGAGACGCTCGCATCGGTCGACCCGTTGGCCGCCGACGGAGCGACACTGGCCGACGGCCACATGGACGAACTGGCGATTCACGAGGGTGCGGCCAGCGCGCTCGACGAACACCTCGACGACAGGGAGCGAGACTGATGCAGTCGACCAACTCTCACAGAGTCGAAACGGAGGTGGGCGTTCGGTACGCAAGCGTTGCCCGGGGGACGCTCGGGGCGGCCGCACTGAGTCTGTGGGTTGCTGTCGGCAGCTACGCCTGGCTCCGGTCGACGCTCGCCCCGCGGTACACTGTCGGATTGGTCGGGGCTGCGGTCGGGCTCGCGCTACTTGCCTCGCTGCTCGCCGAATCGCCGGACGACAACAGCGCCATCGCAACGGCGGGCGGCGAGGAGTCACGGCTGGATCGGCTGGTGGTCGCTGGCTGTCTGCTGGCGGTCGGCGTCGGAACGCTCGGCGTCTGGGGGTCGGTCGACCAGGTGGCCGCCAGCCAGCCCCAGCCGTCGACGACCGGCGTGGCTGCCGGCGGTCTGCTCGTCTGCGGGCTGGTGGTACTGATCGGTCGGCGCGCACCTCTGGCGGCCGGGCTCGCCGTCGTGGCGGTTGGTGGGTCGGCGGCAACCGCGCCAACGGTGGCGATCATCGAAACGATGGTGTTCGACGGGCTGTACGGGCCGCTGACACAGGCGGCCGCAACCTGGGTCGCCCCCGGTTGTCTGCTGGCTGGACTCTGGCGCACAACAGGCACCGATCGTCGACTCGCGGCAATAGCCGGCTGGGTCGACCCGACATCGAGCGGCGACGGCTGGCCGTTCGACCAACAACTCGCAGCCGTCGGCTGTATTGCAGTGCTCGTCTGGTGGCAAACGGGGTCGACCGGACCGCTGGCGGCCGCCGGCGTTGCGGTAACACTGGTCGGCGTTGGGCTCGGAAGCGCGGAGGTGTGGACCAGCGACAGCCGACCGGCGGACCGAAAAACGCTCGTCGACCGACTCAGTCGAACCGACTGGCGTGGGCCGCTGCTCGTGGCCGGCGGACCGCTCGCGGTGCTGGCCGTACTGGGCGTGGGGTTCCGATTGCCGGTTGGGACGGTGCTGGTTGCGGCCTGTCTGTGCTGTCTGGGCTGCTGTCTGGTTCGGCCAACAGTGGTGGGCGAACCGCGAAAAACGGCTGTTCGGAGCGGGGTCCGGACCGCACTGGACGGCTCGATCGTCGGCGTGTGGCTGCTGGGGCGGGTGGTGGTTCCGCTGGCGGTCGCCGGCGGCGTTGTCGCTGTCCTCGACGCGACGGGGATCTCACTGCGAGTGCTTTCGAGCGTCGTCTGGCTCTCGGGTGGCTCCTGGCTCGCGGCAGTAGTCGTGGTTGGCGGCGGCTGTCTGGTGGCTGGTCGACTGCTCCCGGTGCTCGCGGCGTATGCGCTCGCCGCGCTGGTTGGAGTGCCGATCCTGCAGCTGCTGACGCCGCTTTTTGCACTGATCGCTCATGTGGTGGTTGTGTTCGGGGTTGTCGGTGGCTGGCTGTTGGCCGATCCCGCAAAGCTATGAGTGACCGCGCCGAGCAGTCGGATAATGTGGCCACTCGGACACGCGGCGGTTGCGTATCTGTGTTACACTGCCTTGTCACGCGCGCGTAGAAACCCGGTCGACGGTGTTGCGGCGCTGTTCTTGCTGTTCGGCAGCCAGCTGCCGGATCTGATCGACAAACCGCTGGCGTGGTATCTGGGCGTGCTGCCGACGGGGCGGACGCTGGCACACTCGTTTGTAGTGATCGGCCCGCTCGTCGCGGTCGGCTATCTGCTGGCGACGCGCTACAGCCGCCGGGAGTACGGAATCGCCTTCGGCGTGGGCGCGGTCTCGCACATACTCGTCGACGCCCTGCCTGCGCTGTGGGGTGGCACTGATCCCTCGTTTCTGCTGTGGCCCATCCTGCCGGTCGAGCCGTACGGCAACGGCGCGCCCACCGTCATCGCGCTGTTCGTCGACTCGCTGGGCGACCCGTACTTCCTGTCGGAGTTCGTGCTTGCGGCGCTCGCCGTCGTCGTCTGGCGAGCCGACGGCTTTCCGGGGCTTGGCGTACTGCGGCGAGTCGGTCGGCGGTGGCTCCCGGCCGGCGACTGAAACGCCGAACGCCGACGAACTGGGCTGGGCACGGCGACATTTTTGTCCACAGTCGACGTTGTTCTACGCATGCATCTGACGTTTCTCGGCACCGGGTCGGCGATGCCGTCGCCGACTCGACTGCAAACCAGTCTCCTCGTCGAGCGCGAGGGCCACAGCCTGCTCGTCGACTGCGGCAGCGGCGCGAGCCACCGGCTGGCCCAAGCCGGCATGAGCCACACCGCGGTCGACGCCGTCGTTTTGACTCACACCCATCTCGATCACGTCGCCGACCTGTCGACGCTTATCAAGGCTCGGTGGCTCGATGAGACGCCGACGATTGACATCTATGGCCCACCCGGCACTGAAACTGTCGTCGAGACTCTTTTGACAGTCGACAATCTCACAGAGCGAGCCAAGCCACGGGTGACCGAACTCGACGCCGACGCGACAGTCGAGATCGGCCCCCACCGAATCGACACGACCGAAACCAGCCATTCGGCCCCGTGTTTCGCCTACCGGTTCGACGGCCGGCTGACGATCAGCGGCGACACGGCTCCCGACGAATCGGTGTTCGAACTCGCCGACGGCTCCGACGTGTTGGTCCACGAGTGTTCGTTTCCGGACGGCACCGAGACGCCGGGCCACACAACGCCGAGCGAGCTCGCAGCAGGCCTACGAGAAATCTCGGTCGACGCGGTGTATCTCACCCATCTGTTTCCCGAGACCGAACCACACGCCGACGAGATCGAGACGACTGTCGGACCGGTGGTCGAAGGCCCCGTGTCGGTCCCCGACGATCTCGACAGCCTTCGGCTCGATGAGTCGACAGATTTGCGGCTCGATTAGTCGACCAGGTTCGCGGCCCGCTCGATGTCTGCGGGCGTGTTGACGTTGACTCGCCGACCGTCGAGTCGAACGGTGTCGACTGTCGCGCCGGCGGCCGCAAGCACCGACACGCCGTCGGCTAGCTCGTACTCGCCGCGGTCGCTGGGCCGACACAACGCAAGCGCATCGAATATTTCCTCGGGTAGCACGTACCAGCCAGTGGTCGCCTGCCTGGATGGCGGCTCGGCTGGTTTTTCGACGATCCGGTGAACTCGGTCGGCGTCGGTGTCGCTACCGGGCGTGGTTTCGACGACCCCTGTTTTCGTTGCTTGCTCGCGGTCGACGCGTTCGGTGACGACGACGGCGTCGACTCCATCGTCGCGTGCCCGGTCGACGGCGGCCTGCTGTGGCCGCGCGAAGACGTTGTCACCGTTGCAGACGACGAACAGCCCCGAGACAACCGGCTCACACTGGGCGACTGCGTGGCCCAAACCCATCTGGTCGCGCTGGTGGACGTACGTAATCGGCGTCCCGTCGTACTGGTCGCCGTAGTAGTCGGTGATCGCGCCCAGTTCGTACCCCACCACGACGACGAGGTGGTCGACGCCAACCGCCACCAGCCGGTCGAACACATGCGAGAGAAGGGGTCGATCGCCGACCATGACCATGCCTTTCGGCGTGTCGTCGGTCAACGGGCGGAGCCGCGTGCCTTTGCCTGCGGCGGGGACGACACCATCCATACTATATAAGTAGTCTGTGGCTACTGGTCGTTCATTGCTTCGCTGGCGATATTACGGCCACGGGAGTTGAGCGTGACTTCGCGGCGGACCCGGACCTCATCAACGATGTCGAGTTCGACCAGTCGCTCGAAGATCTCTTCGACTTTCTCGACGTCCTTGCCGATAAACGCCGGAATCTCGAACGGTGAGACACCCGAGTAGAGTGCCATCAGCACCTCTTTGTCTGCCTCCGAGAGGTCGACGTTGGTCTGGCTGCGGCGTTCGCCCTCCGCCAGAAACGCCTGCAGGAACATACAGACACGTTTGGGGCCAGTGAGGTGTGTCTCAACGCTTGTGTTGCCTTCGACGTGCGAAACCTGAATAACGACCTTCTTTTCGCCGTCGACCGTTCGCTGGTCGGTTTCGATCCCGCTGATGTCGTCGAGATCAAGCCGGACGAACGAGCCACTTTTGAGCGCGGCCGCGATGGCGTCGTCTTCGACTTTGATGCGGGCTTTCTCCCACTCCGTGTTCTGGACGACACCCCCCTCGACCGCCGGATGTTTCGCCTTGGCGACCTTCTGGTCGAGCACCGCCTTATAAATAGCAGTCTGGAACTCCTCGTGGTCCGAGGCCGAAATCAGCATGACGTTGTTGTCGACCTTGAGGCTGAGATAGCTCGAGACGGCGGCGATCTTCTGGTTCGGATCGTGTCGACCGCCGAGCCCCTTGATTTTCGAGAGGGGGATCGTTCGTTTGCCCTCGTTGCTTGCGAGGATAATGCGACGGTTCGAAAGCAGGATACGGCCCTGGGTCCACGAGACGTCATTGATGGCCCGGCCATCTTTGACGGCGCGTGCGAACCGTCCTTTCGTATCAAGTATTTTATACTCGCCTTCACTCATGGATACTCAGCCCCCCTGATAGTTATTCGTGACAGTCCATTGGCGTGGGGGTCTCTTAGTGTTCACTGTCGACCTCGGAACTTTGAGACCGCAGCGAACGCACGCTTGCGGACCTGTTTGCTGTCGTCTTCGGTGAGTTGCTGTATTTTGTCCGCTGACCGCTCGCCGCCGACCTGTCCCAGCACGTACACCCCTTTCGCGCGGGCCTCGGCGTCGTTGGTGGTGTCGCCAACAAAATCCAGCAGTTCGTCTTCGACGGGTTTGCCGCCGATCTCCGAGAGGCTCGTCGCGGCGAACTGAGCGGTCTGGGTGTCCTCGCTTTCGAGCGCGTCGACGAGCACCGCAACGATATCCGGGTCGGCTTCGTCGACGACACGGCCGAGAAACCACGCCGCGTTGCGCCGCTGTCGGCGCTGGCTACTCTCGTCGAGAATCTCGACCAACGGCTGGACGGTCGCGCTGTCGGCGTCTTTCAGCTCCGAGACCACCGTCTCGCGGATCTGGTGGCTCTGTTGGGTGGGTGCGTTCGACAGCAGCTCGATAATCGAAAACACCGCCGCACTGCGGACCGCCGAATTCTCGTCGTTGAGCGCGTCGGTCAGCGGCTGGACGGCCCGCACGGAGCCAGCCTCACCGAGTGAGGCCGCTGCGATCCGTCGGATCGAGGTGTTCGGATCGTCCAGCATATCCAGCAGTGCCGCGAGCGCCTGGTCGGTGCCGAGCGAGGCCAGCGTGACCGCCGCCTCGCGGCGCACCTCGCCGTGTGGGTCCGAGAGCCGACTGATAACTGGGCCAACGGCTTTCGGATGATCGAGCTGGGCCAACGCTGCGCAGGCGCGCACGCGAACATTTGGATTCTCGTCGTCAAGCGCGTCGACGAGTGTCGGTACTGCCGAGTGCTCGCCGAGTTGGCCCAGCGCGCTGGCCGCAGCCATCCGGAGTTCGGGAACGTCCGACGACAGTGCGTTGGCGAACTTCTTTGCGGTCGCCCAGTCGGCACCCTCACGGACCTTCGAGCCAGTGATTTTGACAAGCAGCTGCTCGACGGCCTCCGAGCCGATCTCGTCGAGCCCTTCGACGGCGGCGGCCCGGACCTGTTCGTTGTCGTCGGTCACCGACGCCGAAACGAGTGTTTCGACCGACTCGTTGTCGGAGCTGTCGGCCACCTGGCCGAGAAGCTTGGCAGCGCGGGCCCGAACGGCGGGGCTGTCGCTTTCCAACAGCATCTCGCGCATCCCCTCGACATCGCCGTCGCGGGCGAGATGGTACAGGGACATACCCCTAGGCTGCCTCCGGAGTGTACTTGTAGATTCGGCACCGCTTGTTTACCGGCTCGAACTGATCGCGTATCTCCTGTGGCACCGTTTCGGTCATACCGACGACGAGATAGCCACCCGGTTTCAGCGACGCAGTGAGTGTATCGAACACCGGGAGTTTGTACTCGCTGTCGATGTAGATCAACAGGTTCCGACAGAAGATCAGATCGTAGTTGCGTTTCGACCCGTCTTGGACCAGATCGTGTCGCTCGAAGTTGATCTGTCGACGAATCTCGGGTTTGATCGTAAACGTGTTTTCCTCGATGTCGACGTATCGCTCAGGGTTGTCCAGCAAGCTGAGCTCGTCGCCGATATCGGTGGTTCGGGTCGTCTCGTAGATCCCTTTTCGGGCGTTTTCGAGCGCCTCGTCGCTGATATCCGTCCCGAGCACCGAAAGGCGCGATTCGTCGATCTTCCGGTCGTCCGACGCGAGCATGTACAGCGAGTAGGGCTCGCGACCATCCGCACAGGGCGCGCTCCAAGCTTTCACCGAGCGGTTCTCGTCGGTAAGCTCCCGAAGCACCGGTCGGAGCGCCTCCCACATCTTGCCGTTGCGGAAGAAGTTGGTGACGTTGATCGTCAGCGAGTCCATCAACGCCTCCTTTTCGTTGGGATCGTCCGTCAGCACTGACAGATAGGCGTCGTACGTCTCGACATCCTGTCGACGCATGCGCGCGCTGATCCGGCGGTCGAGATACGCCTCGTTGTAGTATTCGGGCTCGAAGTCGACCTCGTCCTGAATGTGTCTGACGACCCGCATAAACCCTTCATTGTCATCTGTTGTCATAGTGTCACCACGTCAAGCACAGCCACCACATCTCCATCACCCAGTACCGCCGTGCCGCTGAGGCCCGGAATCCCACTGAGGACGCCTTCGAGCGGTTTGACGACGACCTCCTCTTGGTCGATCACCTGATCGCAGTGGAGCGCGACTTTCCGTTTTTCATCACGGATCCGCAACAGCATCCCGTTGCCGTTGACCGAGCTGGGTTCGTCCAACACGTCGCTCAGCCGCAAGACGGGGTAGATGTCGTCGTCGTGTCTGATGATCTCTTTGTTGTTCGTCGTACTGATCTTTTTGGCACGGGTGACCTCGGCGATGTTTTTCACCGGGATGCCGTACTCGGTGCCGCCGACTTCGACGAACATCACTTTCACGATTGCGACCGTCACCGGCAACCGAAGCCGGACAACCGTCCCTTCGCCCAGCTCGCTGTCGACAGTCACGGTGCCGTCGAGCTGTTTGACCGTGTTGTGGACGACGTCCATCCCCACCCCGCGGCCACTGACGTCGGTGACCTCCTCGGTGGTCGAAAAGCCGGGGTGGAAGATCAGCTCGTAGATCTCCTGGTCGTCCATCAGCTCGAGTTCGCTTTCGGTTTTGACGCCTTTTTCAATCGCTTTCTCTTTCAGCATCTCGGGGTCAAGCCCGCCGCCGTCGTCGGCGACCTCGATGGTAACGTGGTCCCGCTCGCGGGTGGCGGTCAGCGACACCGAACCGGTGGGTGCCTTGCCGAGCTCCTCGCGTTTTTCAGGCGGCTCGACTCCGTGGTCGACCGCGTTGCGGAGGATGTGGATCAACGGATCGCGAATCTCGGTGAGGATCGTCCGATCCAGCTCGATGTCGGAGCCCGAGACGCTGAAGTTGACCTGTTTGCCCGTCTCGCGGGCGACATCCCGCACCAGCCGGGGGAAGGTGTCGACGATTTTCGACAGCGGAATCAGCCGCATATCCATCGCCGTGTTCTGGAGGTTGGCGGTGATCTTGTCGAGTTCGTCCAGATTGTCCGAATCCATGCCAGCGGCCTCCATCTCGCGGCGGAGCTTAATCCGGCTTGTTACCAGCTGTTCGACCAGGCTGTACAGCTCGTCGAGCTGGTCGACATCCACCCGGACCGACGCGATGTTGGTGCCGTCCTTTTTCGAGCGTTTGGGCGTCGACCGCCCGCCCGAGGAGCTACTGTCGTCGTCCGTGTCATCGGTGGCCTGGCTGTCGTCGTCATCGCTCGTCTCGTCCGTGTCGCTGGCGTCGCCGTCGTGGCTCGAAACGTCCTCGACATCGAGCTCGGCGGCCGCCGAAGCGGTCATCGGCTCGTCGACCAGTGGCGTAAGCGGCGTCACGGAGACGGATTCGACTTTGCTCAGCGCGCTGAGCCCGCTTTCGATCGCCTCGTCGGACGAGTCGATCAGATACAGATCGAACGTCTCGTCGAACCCACCGTCTTCGACCGTCTCGCGGTCCGGATCGGTGACGAACGTCTCGTAGGCGTCGTCGAGCGCCTGCAGAACGAAGATGGCGTCGACGCCCTGCATCGCCGAATCGCCGAGTCCGACAGTCGCCCGGAACACGCCGTGGCCGGTGTCGATCTCTCTGTCGGCCAGCTCCTCGGGGAGTTCGATATCCGCGATAGCCGCAGCGTCGACGGCCTCAGTTTCGTCGGCCGTGTCGGCCGCCTCCTCTCCGTCGGCGGCTGTCTCGTCGGTCGGCTCCCCGTCGTCGGCCGCCGCTCCGTCGCCAGCCCCCTCCGCGCTGTCGGTCGCCTCAGTCGAGCCGGACGAGTCGGTCGAGCCACTGTCGACGCCGGGGATGTTGCCGGTCTCGATCAGCTCGCGGAGATCGGCTTCGATGCCCGAGGCGTCGATATCGGTGTCGCCGTCGTCGGCGATATCGTCGACCATCGCGCCCAGATAGTCGACGCCGTCGAACAGCAGATCCATCAGCTCGGGGGTGACCTCGATCTCGCCGGCTCGAACCTCATCAAGCAGGTCTTCGAGCTCGTGGGCCAGATTGCTGACCGAGTCGTAGCCCATCGCCGCGCCGTTGCCTTTGAGCGTGTGGGCAGTGCGGAAAATCTGGTCCATCGCCTCGGCATCGGAGGGATCCGATTCGAGGGCAAGCAGTGCGTTGTTGAGTTCGGTGATGCCTTCCTCGCTTTCGGCGACGAAGGCTTTGCGGTGTTCTTCGCTCATTGTGCTAGCTCCCGTATTGTCGATGCAACGTCGTCGAGATGACAGACGGTGTCGATACAGCCGGCTTCGACCGCTCGTTTCGGCATTCCATAAATAACACAGCTGTCTTCGCTCTGAGAGATCGTCGTCCCACCGGCGGCCTGAATCGCACAGATCCCCTCGGCACCGTCAGCACCCATGCCGGTGAGAATCACGCCCGTCAGCGGGTCAGTGATCGTCTCGGCGGCGGCCTCCATGGTGACGTTGACCGCCGGCATCACCGAGTGGCCCAGATCCTCCTCGATGTGGGACACACGGATTCGCCCGTTGCGGTAGCCCGTAATATCGAGATGGGTACCGCCTTTGGCAACGAGTGCTTCGCCCGCGCCGATCCGCGCGCCGTCGGTCGACTCCCGAACGTCGTACGCGCTGGCTCCGTCGAGGCGATCGGCGAACCGCGAAGTAAACGCCTCGGGCATATGCTGGACGATCAACACCCGACAGTCGCCGGTCGGCAGCTCGCTCATCACGGTCTCGACCGCGTTCGGCCCGCCAGTCGACGAGCCGATAACGACTGTGCGCGTATCATCGAAGCCGGCGGCGGCCGGCTTTGGGGTCGGTTCGGCCGTTGATGCGGTTGTCGCCGCCGTCGCCGTCGAGCTCTGTGTCCGGGCCTGATTGGTCCGACTGAGATCGGCGTCGGCGACCGTCCGGATCGTCTCGATGAGCTGGTCGCCAAGCCGTGAGACCTCCATCGAGACCTCCCCACCCGGTTTGGCAAAGAAGTCGACCGCGCCCTTTTCGAGCGCCTCGAAGGTGACTTCGGCGTCGTCGTCGGTGTACGCACTCAGCATGAGCACCGGCGTCGGGTTTTCGGCCATAATGCGCTCGACGGCCTCGATGCCGTTCATGTTCGGCATTTCGAGATCCATCGTCACCACGTCCGGCTCCGTGTCGGCGATCACGTCGAGTGCCTCGCGGCCGTCTTTGGCCTCGCCGACGACGTGAATTCCACCCTCGTCGAGCAGATCGGTGATCAGCCCGCGCATAAACCGCGAGTCGTCGACGACGACTGTCCGCGGGTTACGCATCACCACCACCACTGACACACCAAAGGTCGCACACAGAGAGACCACTCCCCGACAGCCGCTCGGTTCGCGCTGGCATACTCCACATTATAAGCGAATACTAAAACGCCGAGAATAAAGCCACCGACCCGATAATCAGGGCTGATAATTTATTGAACAGAGTTAACTATCGACCGTCGACACACGAACGTATGGCAGAGAGCGAGACGACGTCCACAGCCGACAAAGGCAGCGCGAAAGGCGAGGTAACGCAGGTGCTCGAGTTCGGGCTGGGCGACGAGACGTACTGTCTTGACATCGACGTGATCGATGAAATCGTCGACGCCGGACAGCTCACACGGATTCCCAACTCGCCGCCACACGTCGAGGGCGTCATGGATCTCCGCGGCCGGACGACATCCATTATCAACCCCAAAACGGTGTTCAACATCGACACCGAGGGCGAGCGAAACCGAATCATCGTCTTCGATCCCGACGCAATCGGCGACCAGGGCACGATCGGCTGGATCGTCGACGAAGTCTACCAGGTCAGCGACATCACCCCCGACGACGTCGACGAGACAACGACCGCCAACGACGAGAACGTCCACGGCATCGTCAAAGGCGACGACAAGTTCGTCGTCTGGGTCGACCCGGATATCGTCAGCGAGTAGCTCCCGGTTGTCCGCGGTGAGTGGCTGTTTGTTCCCGCTGGAACGTGCAAGATTGGTACTCTTGGTACCCTGTCTGTAACCAGGTTACACCCCACTGTTAACCAGTCGTCAACCAGTTCTCAGACATGAGAACTGCATACGAATGCTTATTTAGAAATACGACGCGAGTGTCAGTATGCGCGTCTCAAGCGGCGTCGATGGTTTCGATCGACTCATCGACGGCGGCTTTCCGTCTAACCGACTCTATGTGCTCAGTGGCCCCCCAGGAAGCGGCAAAACAACCTTTTCGGCGCAGTTCATGGCTGCGGGGGCGGCCGCCAACGAGACCAGTCTGTACGTCAGCATGCACGAGACGCGTGACGGTATCATCGCTGATATGGCCGATTTCAATTTCGGCTTCAAAGCGGCCATCGAGTCGGATTCGATCACCTTTCTGGACGCACTCTCCTCGGAGGGTCGACGCTTCTTCGGCGGCCCCGGCGAGAAGATGGATCGGACGAACGTCACAAACCGGCTGGCCGGCTTTATCAACAGTCGGGATATCGACCGCGTCGTGATCGACTCGACGATGCTGTTGCGGTATCTGTTCGACGACAGCGATACGACGCTGATGCGGTTTCTGACCGCGATCAAACGCACCTCGGCGACAACGCTGTTGATCTCGGAGATGACTGACCCCTCGGCGTACGCCGACGAACACTACCTGGCCCACGGCGTCGTCTTTTTCCACAACTATCTCGAAGACGACGGGATGCGACGCGGCATCCAGGTGATCAAAATGCGTGGCACCGACACCGACACCGAGATTCATACGCTGTCGTTTACCAGCAACGGACTCGAAATAACCGCGGGAACACCGGTGAGATAGCGTGTACGACTCGACGTACTCCGATGACTGGACCGAGCTTACCCGCGATGAGGCCGTCGAGCGGGCCTACGCGCTGGGTGTGGCTTCGGCCTGCGGCCACGACAACCGCCAAGAGTACGACGCAATCACCGCCGCCGCCGCCAGCAGCTACGACCGAAGCCTGATCGAACTCTCCTTCGAGCAGGGCAAAAGCGACGCACTCGGCCTCGAAGCAACGGGCAGCGACGCCGAAGCGATCTGGGACGAACTCATCGAGTCGACTACGATCACCGTGCCGGATGCCGAAGATGCGCTTCCAGGGCTGCTCGATTCGGCTGACCTACTTGAGCGATTCAACCAACTCGAAGGACCACCAGCCAGCCTGAACAAACCGTCGTTTTTATTGAGGGACGAACAGAACAATGAGTAACAAGCCCCTCCACCCACGACAGCAGCGTGCTCCAGCAGTGACTGCTTCGTTCAGATACCGTGACCCAACAGCTACCACGTGACCCCACACAACCAATGTCTGTAGAGGAACTCCCCCAAGCGCCGACACTCACTGACGCCGAGAGCGTGGTGATTGCCGGTCCCCCCATGAGCGGGAAGTACGAACTCATGCACCGGATTTTCGGTGCGGCCGGCGACAGAGCCATCGTCCTGTCGACGGGCCACGACGCCGAGCGTGTCCGTACGGATTACACCGAGACGACCGGCCACGATCCCGAGACGGTTGGCATCGTCGACTGTGTGACCCGCGAGCAGGGCACAGCAGTCGAAGACACCGAGCTCACCAAATACGCCTCCTCGCCGAAAAACCTCACCGAACTCGGCGTCAAGTTCACCGAGCTGGCCGAGGAGTTCGAGGGCCACACCGAGACGACAGTCGGGCTCCACTCGCTTTCCCAACTGCTGATGTACTGGGATGCCGACCGCATCTACCAGTTCGTTCGCGTCCTGTTGGGCCGGACTCGCAGCCAAGAGTGGCTCACCGTCGCCGTCATCAACTCAACAATGCACGACGAGCGCACGCTGCACACACTGTTGGACCCGTTCGATACGGTCGTCGACACCCGGACGACAGAGGAGGGCTGGGAGATGCGACTCCGGGATCGCAGCTCCTCGCCGACCGCCTGGACGCAGTTCTAACCGGCTTCTACCAGTTGTGGTGACCAATCGCACCCAGTGAATACCAACACGGTTAGGGAGTGTGCTTTTGTCCGATGGGGGGCTATACAGAAGTGAGGTACCGGAGACAGCAGACCGATTGCGGAACTCCCCCACTGTGGTCGCCGACGCTGTCGTCCCCCGTCCGGTACTGTGCGGTTTCTATCCTGTCGCCAGCAGGTTCCCCCTCCTGTTGGCGCTTTCGTACCTAGCTACAGAGGGTCGGCTGCGCGACCGACGGCGAAAAGCCGACAATCAAGCACGTCGGACCGCTGGATCGGCCGGCTTTTTATTGTGGTGGTCGACCAGCCAGTATGGTCGAGTTCGATCCCGAGCAGTTCGAAGACAAGTATGCCAACTACTTCCCGCAGCTTCAGCGGGCCTACAAAAACGCCTTCAATACGATGAACGAGACGTACGACTCGACGTTGATCCACGCCATCGACCAGCAGGTACTCAACGAAAGCGAGCCGTTCTACGCGCCCGACCGAAAGGGGTTCGACATCGAACTCCCCGACGATCCCTACGAGCGACTCGAGGGAGTTGTGGTCGACGAAGCGCGGTTCGACGAGGTGCTCGGCGAGTACATCGAGGAGATCGACACCGAGCTCCAACAGACGTTTCGACTCGTCGACTGAGCGGCGACCTTCCCCTGAACCAAAGGCCTAAGCCTGTCGCTTCCCAATAAAAAGACATGAGCACGGATTCAGCAGCCTCGGACAGCGACCTCAAAGACCGCGTGGTAAACTTCCTGCGTCGGAACTTCCCACAGATCCAGATGCACGGCGGCAACGCCGCCATCGAGTATCTCGACGAGGAAAGCGGCGAAGTCCACATCCAGCTCGGCGGTGCCTGTTCGGGCTGTGGCATCTCGCCGATGACGATCCAGGCAATCAAAACCCGGATGGTCAAAGAGATCCCCGAGATCAACGAAGTCCAAGCCAACACCGGCCAGACTGGCGCGCCCGAAATGGGCGAAGCCGAAGGGATGAGCCCGTCGTTCCCCGGCGAGTCGAGCGACGACGACGGCAGCAACGAAGGCCCACAGGCCCCCTTCTGAACGGCACCGGAAGCCGAAACGCTTAGGTCACGGACGCGCTGTTAGTCGGACATGAGCTCAGGTGGCAACTCCGGCGGACTGATGTCCAGTGCCGGGCTGGTTCGGTACTTCGATGCCGAAGACCGCAACGCAATCACGATCAACCCGAAAACCGTTATCGCATTCTGTCTACTGTTCGGTATCTTCGTCCAGCTTTTGACGCTGACCATCGCCTGATCGGCCGAACGCGGTCTTTTTGTCCGCCGACCAACTACGATTCGTATGCACGCTGGCGTTATCGCCGTCCAAGGCGATGTGAGCGAACACGCCGACGCCGTCCGTCGAGCAGCCGACGCACACGACGTCGACTGCGAGGTCACCGACATCAGAACAAGTGGGATCGTCCCCGACTGTGACGTTCTCCTCATGCCGGGCGGTGAGTCGACCACGATCTCCCGACTGCTCGCCGACGACGGGATCGACACCGAAATCCACGACCACGTCGCAGCCGGCAAACCGCTGCTGGCGACCTGTGCGGGGCTGATTGTCGCCGCAAGAGATGCCAAAGACGACCGCGTCCAAACGCTCGACCTGCTCGATGTCACGGTCGACCGCAACGCCTTCGGCCGCCAGAAGGACAGTTTTGAGGCGCCACTGGAAATCGAGGGGCTCGACGAGCCGTTTCCCGCCGTCTTCATCCGCGCACCCCTGATCGATACCGTCGACGAGGGCGTCGACGTGCTGGCCGACTGGGAGGGCGATCCGGTCGCCGTCCGCCAAGGCTCAGTTGTCGCAACCTCGTTTCATCCGGAGCTGACCGTCGACACCCGGGTTCACCAACTGGCGTTTTTCGCCGACGAACCAGCAGTTACCCCACGGGAGCCACAGCAATGACAGAGATGCAAGACGACACGCAAGCCGTCCTCGACGATCTGTTTGCGACGATTAAACAGCGGCAAGAAGAGCTCCCCGAAGACTCCTATACGGCCTCGCTGTTTACCCACGAAAAGGGTGAAAACGAGGTCTTAGAGAAGTTGGGCGAGGAGTCGACGGAACTGATTTTGGCGGCCAAAGACGACGACCTCGACGAGCTGCAGTACGAATCCGCGGATTTCGTCTACCACCTGCTCGTGTTGTTTGCGATGAAGGGACTGGATGTCGACGACCTGCGCGACGAACTCGAATCGCGGTTCTAACGCCGCCACCACGCTGTCGACGCCGACGGCCTTTTCAGAGGGCTGGTCCAACCGTCGTGCAATGAAAGCCGTCACACTGGGTCCGGCCGGGACCTACTCACACCGTGCTGCCAGTGCCGTCGCCGACGAGGTGTCGTTCCGCGAGTCGGTGACCGCGATTATCGAGGCCGTCGCCGACGGTAGCTTCCAGCGGGGTGTCGTCCCCATCGAAAACAGTATTGAGGGCAGCGTCACCGAAACACTGGACGCGCTCGCTGACCGCGATGTCGCCGTCGTTAGTGAGATTATAACGCCGATTAGACACGCTCTACTCGCCCAATCCGAGAGCTTCGAGACGGTCGCCAGCCATTCGCAGGCCCTCGCGCAGTGTCGAAGCTATCTGGAGACGAACTATCCGGACGCCGACCAGGAGGCCGTCGCCAGCACCGCCCGCGGCGTCGAGCGGGCCCGCGAAGACGCTGCTGTCGCGGCAATCGGCCATCCAGCCAACGCCACGAATGGAACGGAACTCGAGGTGCTGGCCGAGGATATCCAAGATCAGGATTCGAACGCCACGCGGTTTTTCCTCCTTGCGCCCGTCGACGAGCGCACGGATGCAGGCGGGAAAACCACGCTCGTCGTCTATCCGAACGTCAACTACCCCGGGCTGTTATTGGAGCTGCTCGAAGCGTTCGCTGACCGCAACATCAACCTCTCGCGGGTCGAATCCCGACCCAGCGGCAACCGGCTTGGGGATTACCTGTTCCATTTCGACCTCGAAGCCGGCCTGTATGAGAGTCGACTGAAAGCGGCCATCGAAGAGATCGAAGACATCGTCGACGAGGGGTGGGTCCGTAATCTCGGGTCGTACGACACGAAACACGTCCTGTACTGATCGGTCGGCCGTCCTGTTGGGTGTGGAGCAACAATATTCATGTCGGTGAAACCCCTACAGACAGCTATGGCCGGACGACCCAATCCGTTCCGCGAACTCGACGAACTGATCGAACGAATGAACCAGCAGTTCGGCGAGCTCAGCCGAACGTTCGAGACCGAATCGATGCTCCCGTCGGTCTCGGCGGACGTCGCCGACCGCGGCGAGGAGTTGGTGGTGTCGGTCGACCTGCCGGGGTTTTCCCAAGACGACATCGACCTGCGAGTCGACCGCCAGAGCGTGACGGTTAGCGCAGAGTACGAAACCGAAGAAACCGACGACGCCGCACAGTTCCACCGCCAGGAGCGTCAACGCGAATCAGTGCGTCGACAGATCTCGCTGCCTGAAGAAGTCGAGGCCCAAGACGCCACAGCGAGCTACAACAACGGCGTGCTGACGGTCACGCTTCCGAAACTCGATCCGGAGTCGACCAGCGGCTACCAGATCGACGTCGAATAACCACGCCGACTATTTTCTAAAACAGTACAGACGGACGCCTCAAGCAGCGAGGCGGCCATATGCTATCATAGTTGCTGGTATCTTTAAGACCTCAGCGGGCATATATGTGGTATGGCAAAAGACAAAATGGTACGACGATACACGCCGTTCGACGAGTTCGATAGCTTCTTTGGTCGGATGGGACGGAGCTTCGATCGCATGGGCACGCAGGCCGACCAGATTGCCGTCGACGTGGCCGATGACGACGATTCGTTCGTGCTCACGGCCGACCTCCCGGGATTCGACCGGGAAGATATCGAGCTCACCGTCGCGGATTCAGTGGTGACGATTACGGCCGAACACAGCTACGATCAAGACGAGACAAGCGACGACGGCTCGTATCTCCACCGCGAACGCCGCACGGCGTCGGTCCAGCGGCGGGTTCGACTCCCCGAGGCAGTCGACGACGAGGCCGCAAGCGCAGCGTACCACAACGGCGTGCTCAGCGTCACGCTGCCCAAACAGTCGACAGTCGCCATCGAAGACGGTCGACGGATCGACATCGAGTGATCGCCACCCACCACACTCCCGGATTCTGCTTATAAGTAGTCGGCAACTACTGAAAAAGAGGGTTTCATGCGTGGCTGAGCCCACCGACCGGCGATAGATGCTATTTTAGGTTCGACACACAGAGAGACCCGTATGGATTACAACCCGCAGGAACTCGAAGCCGACTGGCGGGAGCGGTGGGCCGCGGAGGGCAGATACGAGCCCGATCCCACCACGACTGCCGATCCGGACGAAGCGGAGTCGACCTTTATTACGGTGCCATATCCCTACCCCAGCGGCGGGATGCATATCGGCCACGCCCGAACGTACACCGTTCCCGATGTGTACGCGAGATATCGTCGACAACAGGGCGACGACGTGCTGTTTCCGATGGCCTGGCACGTCACCGGCACGCCGATTATCGGCGCGGTCGAACGGCTCGAAAAGCGTGAGGAAAAACAGATGTCCGTTCTCCAGGACACCTACAACGTTTCGGATGCGGTTCTCTCCGACCTCGAAACCCCAATGGGGTATGCCCGGCATTTCATCGAAGAACACTACAAAACGGGCATGCAGTCGCTTGGCCTCTCTATTGACTGGCGACGGGAGTTTACAACCAACGACGACCGCTACTCTAAATTCATCACCTGGCAGTACGAAACACTCAAAGAACGCGGTCGACTTGAAAAGGGGCTCCACCCGGTTAAATTCTGTACCGAACAGGAAA